>JAPKCG010000265.1 GCA_028823055.1 Sphingomonas bacterium | reverse complement strand
GATCTTCACCGCATCGGTCATCTCTGGGTTCGAAAAGGCCAGCCCGCCGATGAACAGGCTCATCGTGAAGCCGATCCCCGCGACCAGCGACAGGCCATAGACCTGCATCCACGACACGCCGCGCGGGGGCGAGGCGATGCCGAGCTTGCTCGCGCCCCAGACCGCGCCGAAAATCCCGACCTGCTTGCCCAGGAACAGCCCCGCCGCGATGCCCAGCACCAGCGGTTCGGTCAGCGTCGCCAGGCTCGTGCCGCCCAGCGCGACGCCTGCATTGGCAAAGCCGAACAGCGGCACGACCAGATAGGCGCTGATGGGATGCAATGCATGTTCGAGCCGGTGGAGCGGCGATTCGACATGATCGGGCGTGCCGGGGGATGGCTTGAACGGGATCAGCAGCGCGGTGATCACGCCCGCGATCGTCGCATGGACGCCCGACATCAGCACGAACAGCCACATGAAGCCGAACCCGACCAGATACGGCCACAGCTTGGTCACCCCGCGCTGGTTGAGGACGTACAGCACCACGATCGTGACGCCCGCGAGCATCAGCGGGATGACCTGGATGCTGGCGGTATAGGCGACCGCGATGATCGCGACCGCGCCCATGTCGTCGACGATCGCGACCGTCGTCAGCAGCAATTTGAGCGAGGACGGCACCTTGCTGCCCAGCAACGCCAGCACGCCCATCGCAAAGGCGATGTCGGTCGCAGCGGGAATCGCCCAGCCCGATTGCAGCGACGGTACATGCCCGGCGACCATGAGATAGACGATCGCCGGCACCGCCATTCCCGCCGCCGCCGCGATCGCGGGAAGCCGCCGCCGCTCCGCACTGGCGAGCCGTCCGTCGACGATCTCCCGCTTGATCTCCAGCCCGACGAGCAAGAAGAACAGCGCCATCAACCCGTCGTTGATCCACAGATGCACCGTCATCGGCCCGAGGTCGGGCGACAATATGGGGCCGGTTTCGACATGGAGAAGGTGGAAATATTCCTCCGAAATCCCGGGAATGTTGGCGATGATCATCGCCAGCGCGGCGGCGATGATCAGGATCACGCCACCAGCCGCCTCGCTCGCCAGGAAATCGCGCAGCGTCGACCGATAGCGTTCAGGCGCGACCTTCACGATCGCCTCGGCAACAGCGCCTTCAGATGGAGATTCGACAGACATGACCTTCGGGTAAACGCTGGCACCGCGCGCGCAAAGCCCCTAACCATCACCATCATGTCTGAATCCGGCCCTTTGCAATTGCTGACCATGTGGTGGCGGACGCACGCCGTCGCGCAAGTCGAGCATCAGGCAGTCAACGAACGCGTTCACGACGATGCGGGCTGGAGCCCGCGCTATCTGTTCAATACCGCGATGTCGGCGGGGATCGCGATCCTCGGGCTGCTGCTGTCATCGCCTGCGGTCGTGATCGGCGCGATGTTGATTTCGCCGTTGATGGGGCCGATCATCGGCCTCGGCTTCGCACTGGCGACCGCCGATGCGCATCAGATCAAACGCGCCAGTATCGCGCTGATCGGGGGATCGATCTTCGCGATCCTGTTCTGCGCGCTGCTGGTGCTGGTATCGCCGCTCCAGAATGTGACGACGGAGATCGCGGCGCGGACGCGGCCCAATCTGTTCGATCTCGTCATCGCGCTGTTTTCCGCCCTCGCGGGCAGTTACGCGACCATTCGCGGGCGTGCGGGCACGATCGTCGGCGTGGCGATCGCGACCGCGCTGATGCCGCCGCTTGCGGTGATCGGTTTCGGCCTCGCGACGTGGAACGGGACGGTGTTTTTCGGATCGTTGCTGCTGTTCGTCACCAACTTCGTCACGATCGCGCTGACCGCGGCGGTGATGGCGCGCATTTATGGCTTCGGCCCGACGCTGTCGCCGCAACAGACCGCGTTCCAGAGCATCGTCATCGTCGTCACGCTCGCGGTGCTGGCGATCCCGCTCGGCCTGTCGCTGCGCCGGATCGCGTTCGAGAATTTCGCCAATCTCTATGCGCGCCAGGCGGTGAGCGAGGTGTTCGGCTCCAATGCGAGAATCAGCCAGATCGACCTCGATTTCAACAGCGAGCCGGTCAAGATCAGCGCCACCGTGCTGACGCCCAACTATCGGGGCGATGCCAACCGCCTCGTCGAGCGCAATTTCGCGAAGGCGGCGGGGCAGGGCGCGTCGGTGTCGATCGAGCAATATCGCGTCGGCACCGGCCCCGGCGCAGCGGAGGCGGCGGCAATTCAGGCCGCCGCGAGTCAAAGCAGCGTGAGTTCGATCGATGCCGAGGTCGCCGAGCTGGTCGAGCGGCTGGCGCTGGTCGCCGGGGTGGACGAAGGGCAAATCCTGGTCGATCGCGACAATAAACGCGCGCGGGTCGCGGCGACACCGCTGCCCGGTGCGCAGCTTGCCGCCTATCACCTGCTCGAATTGCGCGTCGCGCGGATCGAGCCGGGCTGGACGATCACGCTGGTCCCCCCCGCGGTCCAGCCGCCCTCCGTCACCGTCGATGACGACGACGCGATCGATGAAACCGGGCGCGCGGCGATGGCCGAAACGATCTGGGCGGCGAAACGGCTGGGGCTTTCCGTCGACGTTCGCGGGCCCACCGCGCGGACAGATCCGGTGATCGCAGCGCTGAACAATGCCGGTGTCGCAGCCGAACGCATCGGGAATGGCGGCACCGGGAACGCGGTGGCGCTGCGTTGGGCGGTGCCGAACCCCGACGCACCGCCACCGGCCAAAACGCCCGCCGCTACGCCGCCAGCGCCTCGGCAATAAGCCGCCGGGTATTGGCGACGCCGTAAAGCGCGATGAAGCTGCCCATCCGCGGACCCTGCTCCGAGCCGAGCAACGTTTCATACAGCGCCCTGAACCAGTCGCGCAGGTTCTCGAATCCGCCAAGCCCGTCAAACTGGCTTTTGCCGATCTCATAGACGATGTTCTGCGCGGCTTCGGCGCTCGCCGTTTCGGGCAGCGCGGCAAGTTCGGTATCGAGCCGGTCGAGCGCGGCGCGTTCGAGCGCGTCGGGCGCGCGCCGCTTCAGCGTCGGCGCGATGACGTCGCGCGAATAATTGAGCGCATAACCGATCAGCGCGTCGAGCGCGGGATAAGCCTCCGCCGAGGCATCGTCGACATAATTGCCGAGATAGCCCCAGACCTGTTCCTTGGTCGCCCCCGCGCCCATCACGCCGACGAGATTGAGCAACAGGCCGAACGTGACCGGCAACGCCTCGTCGGGCACCTTGCCGTCATGGATGTGATGCACGGGATTGCCGAGCTTCTGCTTCCAGTCCTGGCCTGCATAATTGCCGCGAAACTGCCAATATTCATCGACCGCGCGCGGGATGACGCCCATGTGGAGCTGCTTGGCCTTTTTGGGTTCGCGATAGGCGTAAAAGGACAGGCTCTCGTCGGGACCATAGGTCAGCCATTGCTCCAGGCTGAGGCCGTTACCCTTCGACTTCGAAATCTTCTCGCCCTGTTCGTCGAGAAACATCTCATAGACGAATCCCTCGGGCGGACGCCCGCCAAGGATGCGCGCGATCTTCGACGACTGGATACCTGAATCGATCAGATCCTTGCCATACATTTCGAAATCGACGCCCAGCGCGACCCAGCGCATCGCCCAATCGACCTTCCACTGCAGCTTCGCGGCACCGCCCAGCACGCTCTGCTCGATCCGCTGGCCGTCATCCTCGAACGCGATGATCCCCGCCCCGGCGTCGACGACCTCGACCGGCACCTGTAGCACGATGCCGCTCGTCGGGCTGACGGGCAGGATCGGCGAATAAGTCGCGCGACGCTCCGCCCGCAACGTCGGCAGCATGACATCGAGGATCGCCTGATAATGGGTGAGCACGCCCTTCAGCGCATCGTCGAACTTGCCGCCCTCATAATAATCGGTCGACGAGGCGAAGTCGTATTCGAACCCGAACCGGTCGAGGAATTGGCGCAACATCGCGTTGTTGTGCGCGGCGAAACTGTCGAATTTCTCGAACGGATCGGGGATGCGCGACAAGGGCTTGCCGAGATGCGCGGCGAGCATATCCTTGTTGGGGACGTTGTCAGGCACTTTGCGCAGCCCGTCCATGTCGTCGCTGAACGCAATCAGCCGCGTCGGCTGGTCCGACAGCGCATGAAACGCATTGCGCACCATCGTCGTGCGCAGCACTTCGTTGAAGGTGCCGATATGCGGGAGGCCGGACGGGCCATAGCCGGTTTCGAAGATGATCGGCGCGCCGTTCGCTTTGCCTTGCGGATAGCGTTTGAGCAGCTTGCGCGCCTCCTCATATGGCCAGGCTTTGGACTCGTGGGCGGCGCTGCGAAGATCGGCGGTCATGGTGCGTTGCGGTAGCGCGAAGCCGTGCGCGCGTCACCCCATGACCGGCCCGGCTGCAACGGTGGCATCATCAGCCGCGGTTAAGGCACGACGAGTTAGGGCATTTTCGATGTACGGCGATGCTTACTCCCGCCGCGACCGTGTCGGCTCGCTCGTCGCGGTGGCGGTCATCCATGTCGCGCTCGGTTACGCACTGCTGAGCGGGCTTGCGGTCGATTTTCCGCGCCGGATCGCCGAATCGCTCGAAACATTCGCGGTGGTGCTCCCGCCGCCGCCAACGCCACAAACGCCGCCCAGGCCGAAGCCGGTGAAACAGCGCGCGCCGCGCAAGGAGGGTGCGGCATCGCCACCCAATCTTACCGCAAAGGCGACGGAACTGGTCGCGCCGCCCGTCGTCATTCCGCCACCCAAGCCGCCCCCGATGGTGACCGCGCCAAAGGCGTCGACCGGCTCGGCCGATCACAGCGGCGCCGCGCCGGTGCCCGGTCCGGCGCGGCGCCGCTGGGAGCACGGGAACCATGCCTGCGCGGCATCACC
>JAPKCG010000264.1 GCA_028823055.1 Sphingomonas bacterium | reverse complement strand
CGGCGTCGGCCGCATCAGATTGGCGGCGGCGGTCGGATTGGCGGTCGCGGCGAACTTGCCGAGCGCGCTGGTCGCCCAGGTCAGCGCGTCGGCGGCGCTTTGATTATTGCCCGTGATGACGGTCGAATCGCCGATATTGAGCGATTGCGCCGCATAACTCACCGTGCTGCCGATCCCGGTATCGCCCGATCCCGCGCCGAGTTTGTCGGCGAACCGGTCATAGACGTCGGACACCGATCGCGCCGCGCCGCCCGGCGTATAGAAAACATTGCGGTTCGCGCCCGCCGCGGCGGGGAAGAGCGAGGCGGCGTTGGCGTAAGGGTTCGACGCCATCGTCGTCAGGAATTTCTTCGCACCGCCAAGACCGAGGAAGTGGGCCATATAAAGGTCGGTGCCCGTCGCACTGCGGCCAAGCGTTCCTTCGAGCACGTCCTTATTGTCCGACGCATGTTCGGCGGCCATCAGGCTGGCGGCGTTGGGATCGTTGCGCAGGCCGAGGATCGAGCTCTTCATCCCCGCATTGGCGACATAGAAGCGACCGTTCGATCCCTGCTGAATATTGTCCGCTGCCCAGCCGAGGCCGTGTTCGGACCCGTGTTTCTTGACGACGGCGAGCCAGCTTTGTTCAACGAACTGGTAAAGGCCGGTGGCGGACGAGGTGCCCGCCTTCGCATTGGCGTTGAGACCGCTTTCGACCTTCGCCTGGCTGAGCAGGTAATCGAAATCGATCCCGGTCTTGCTGCTCGCGGTCGCGATCGCCGATTGTACCCGGCCGGCTGAGATAGGATTGACGGTCATGCCGTGTTGCAATGTCCCTGTGTTACGACAGGAACATCAGCAAGAGGCGTGCCAATTCAGGTCAAGTCGCGGCGCGACCGTGACGTGCCGGGTCAGGCGTAGGCATTGCCCAGCCGCGAGCGATAGGCGCCCGAGGTATTGCCGGTCAGGTTTTGCAGGCGGCGGCGAACATTTGCCGCCATCAGATTGACGTAGATGCGGCAGGTTTCGTTGAGGCGGTTCGCCTCATCGGCCAATTCGCGGATGTCATCGCCCGCAGGCCCGGTGCCGAGTTCGCCGAGCGTGGCGATCGCGGCAAGCTTGTCCTGAGTCGCGCGTTCGAGCCCCGCGACATCGTTGATCTTCAGGGCGGTGATTTCCGCATGCAGTGAATCGATCACACGGATCAGGGCGTCGCGGCGCGTCACTTCAATTCGACCCCTCTTGCGTCATTTTCAATCGCATCGCGAGCATGTTGTCCGCGATCGTGCCGGGCACGATCGGATATGTGCCGTCGGAAATCGCCTGTTTGACGCGGGCCACCTGATCGAGATCGACCGGCGGTCCGGCTGACAGCGACTGGACGAGGCTGCCCGTTTGCGCCACGTCGCTGGGCGCGGAAGGGGCCGATGTGCGGATCTTTGGCGCCGGTGTCGCTGCTGCGACCCGGACCACGCCGAGATCTGCCTTGACCGGTTTGCTACCGATTGATTCCACCATGTCCGCACCTCGCTGGTTTTCGCTGACGAAGGTGTAAACGACGGGTCGGTTCGATGTTTAAGCGTTTTTTTCGAGGCCGGGATTTTTTCGATCCGGGCCAGCTGTTCGATCAGCCCATCCGGGCAGGTTTATCAGTCAGCCCATCCGGGCAGGGTCGCGCGACCCTGTTCGACCGCGACCGCCTGAACCGGATTGCGCGTGCCGTCGACCCGGACGAGCAATCGTTCGCCCGGCGCGGCATCGCCCGCGGCGACGCCTTCGCGGCTAATCGAAAAACCGCCATTGCCCGCCTCGATCATCACGGGATCACCGCGTTTGATGACGGGGTCGGTCTTGACCGGCGGGGTATAGATGGCGCGGCTGACGCCGGGCGTCGCGGGTGCGGGCGCGCTATTGTTGACGGGCACGAAGATGCGCCAGTTCGGCCCCGAACACGCGATGACGACCGCATCGTGGCGCTCGGTGCGCCAAGAGATCGCGACCGTCGGGCATTGCGCCAGCCTGAGCCGGTTGTCGACTGCAGTGCGCGCGCCACCCTCTTCGCCGATCGCATGGCCGGTAAAGGCGGTGACCGCGCGATCGAGCGAGGCGATCTCCTGATAGCCGGGCTGTGGCGCGCCACCGCTGGCGAGGGGAGCGAGAAGGGCGAGCGGAAGGAGGACGATCATGGTAAGTCCCTGTTGTCGTTGTTCGAAACGTCGCCGGTAAAGGCGAGCGTGACCATCGCGGCGCGACGGCCGGGGATCGGGGTGGTGGCGATACGGATGCGGGTGGGGCCGATGTGGCTCGGCGCGCCGCCCGCGATCGCGGCGGCGAGCGCGCGCGCACGGTCGCTGGCGAGAATGGTGCCGCTGTTCGTCGCGGGGTCGACATCCGCGCTGCTGCCATCGACCGAACCGGTGATCGTCAACGTCGTGCGCGGATCACCGCCCGCTTCGCCGACCCAGCGGATCAGCGCATCGGTCGACCCGGTGACTGCCGCCGATCCGACCGCGAAATCGGTGATGCCGTTCGCGGCGACGGGTATCGCGTCGACGGGTGGCGCCTTAACGGGCGCGCGATTGTCGAATCCTTCGCGCAGGCCCCTGGCGAGCGCGTTGCGGTCGAGCTGTTGCGTCGCCTGAAGCAGGACGAAGAAGCCGACGAGCAGCAGGGCAAGGTCGGCGAGCGTCATCAGCCAGACCGGGCGCGAAGGCGCGATGTCGGGATAGTCGATCATGCGGCCGATCGCATCGATTGCGGCAATTCGCGTTCGGCGAGCGCGACCAATGGTGCTTCGATCCGGGCGCGTTCGAACGCTTCGGACCGTCCCGCGACGCGCAACCGGTTGGCGATCGGCATGAAAACGAGGTTGGCGAGCAGCGCGCCATATAAGGTAGCCAGCAATGCGATCGCCATCGCGCCGCCGATCGCGGTGGGATCGGTCATCGTCGCGAACATCCTAGCAAGCCCGATCAACGTGCCGACCATGCCCATCGCGGGGGCCAGCTCGGCGGCTCCGGCCCAGACATCGGCCACCGCGACGTGGCGCTCGATCCGCGCGCGGCGGCGGTGGGTGAGGATATAGGCGACGCGCGCGCCATCCGCGCCATCGACGACCGCGTCGAGCGCGGCGGCGATATCGGGATCGGCGATGATCGATCGTTCGAGCGCCATCGCCCCGTGATTGCGCGCGATCCGCGCCTGCGCCGCGATATGGCCGAGCAACGGGTCGGCGGTGAACGACGCGCGTCCGAGCGTTCGAATGCTATCGAGCGCGCGGGCGAGATCGCGAAACGGCGTGCGCAGGACGACACCCACGATCGTGCCGCCGCCGACCAGGGCGAAAGCGAGCGGATCGGCGAATTGCGCGACGACAGACATGACCAGCCGTTAAGCAAGAGCCGGGCCAGATCAGTCGACGCACCTTTATACAGGCAAGGACAGGCGCTGCGCCGCGATCATTTTTGCCGGGGGCGGCAAGACGGGCGGCAAGGGGGGGGCTGCAGGCGGCAAAGCGTTGCCGGTCGAACCGGCAAGGTGGCGCTACCCATCGTCTGAACAACCGAAATCCGCCAATAATCATGCACCGGCGTAAAACTGGCACGCCCATTGCTTAGTGACTGGCAGCGCATGAAGCGCGAGGAGGTTAGGTCATGGCTGGCGACAGTCTGTTCGGTATTCACGGCGCAGCATTGGAAGTGCGCTCCCAGCGCATGGGTGTGCTCGCGTCGAACATCGCGAACGCCTCGACCCCGGGCTTCAAAGCCAAGGACATCGATTTCAAGACCGCGCTCGCCAAGCTGTCGAGCGGGACGGGCGATGCGGGCAAGGCGATCGACGCTGCGACGATGTACCGCGTGCCGACGCAGACCTCGATGGACGGTAACACCGTCGAACTGTCGAGCGAGCAGACCGCCTTCGCCGAAAACGCGGTCCAGTATCAGACGACGCTGTCGTTCCTGAACGGCCGGATTGGCCAGATCACCCGCGCGTTGAAGGGAGAATAAGCCATGGCCGACAATCCCATGACGATTTTTCAGGTTGCGGGCCGCGCGATGAGTGCACAGCTCGTCCGGCTGAACACGACCGCGTCGAACCTTGCCAATGCGGGCGGTGTCGCGGGATCGGCGGAGGCCGCCTACAAGACGATGAAGCCAGTGTTCCGCACGAGTTTCGACGCCGCGAGCGGGCTGTCCACGGTCGATGTCGAAAAGATCGTCACCGCCGGCGAAGCGCCGACCAAACGCTACGACCCGACAAATCCGCTCGCCGACAAGGACGGCAACATCTTCGAGGCAGCGGTCGATGAGGCGCGCGAGCTGGTCGACATGATGGAATCGGCGCGGACCTATCAGAACAACGTCGAAGTGATGAACACCGCAAAGTCGCTCATCGTCGACACCCTCAAGCTTGGACGCTGATCATGGCCACTTCTTTTGATTCGACGCTGGCGAAACTGGGCATCGCGACGACCTCGACCACGGCCAAGAAGGATAATTCGCGGCTCGGCGAACGCTCGCTCGATCAGACCGATTTCCTCGCGCTGATGACCGCGCAGCTGAAGAACCAGGATCCGTTCGCCCCCGTCGACAACACGCAGATGGTCGGGCAGATGGCGCAAATGTCGAGCGTCGCCGGGATTTCGGAGATGAATTCGACGCTGAAGGCAATGGCGGACAAGCTGGGCGGAACGACCAGCGCCGACGCGCTGTCCTATGTCGGCAAAACCGTGCTGACCGCAGGCGATACCGCCTTTGGCCGGACGTCGGGTGGGATCGCGGGCGCGGTCGAACTCGACGGCGCGGTGTCGCACGTCTTCGTCTCGATCAACGACAGCGAGGGCAGCACGCTCAAATCGATCGACCTCGGCGCGCAGTCGGCTGGCACGGTCAATTATG
>JAPKCG010000263.1 GCA_028823055.1 Sphingomonas bacterium | reverse complement strand
GCCACTGGCGTCGCCTTCACGCGCGATCCGTCGAAGGGCGACAACGCCTATTACGGCGAATTCCTGATCAATGCGCAGGGCGAGGATGTCGTCGCGGGCATCCGTACCCCGCAATATCTGACCAGGGCCGCGCGCGAGGAGGCGAATGCCAAGCCCGCGTCGATGGAAGAGGCGATGCCCGAGGTTTACGGTCAGCTCGCCGACGTCTTCCAGACGCTCGAACGCCACTATCGCGACATGCAGGACATCGAATTCACGGTCGAAAAGACCAAATTGTGGATGCTCCAGACGCGCACCGGCAAGCGGACGGCCAAGGCCGCGCTCAAGATCGCGGTCGACATGGCGAGCGAAGGGCTGATCACGGAGGAAGAGGCGATCCTGCGCGTCGACCCCGCCGCGCTCGACCAGTTGCTCCACCCCACGCTCGACCCCGATGCGGTCCGCGATGTGATGACCAAGGGGCTGCCCGCCAGCCCCGGCGCGGCGAGCGGGACGGTCGTGTTCGACGCCGATACCGCCGAACGCCGGGCGGGCGCGGGCGATTCGGTCATCCTCGTTCGGACCGAAACATCGCCTGAAGACATTCACGGCATGCACGCGGCCAAGGGCATCCTGACCGCGCGTGGCGGCATGCCCAGCCCCGCCGCGGTCGTCGCCCGCGGGATGGGTCGCCCCTGCGTCTCGGGCGCGGGGTCGCTGTCGATCGATGCGAAGGCGAAGGTCATGCGCTGCGGCGGGCGTGAAGTCCGTGAAGGCGACATGCTGACGATCGACGGGTCGACCGGCGAGGTGATGGTCGGCGAAGTCCCCACCGTCCAGCCCGAATTGTCGGGCGATTTCGCGACTTTGATGGAATGGGCCGACAAGGGGCGCCGGCTAAAGGTCCGCGCCAATGCCGAAACCCCGCTCGATTGCCGCACCGCGCGCGAATTCGGCGCGGAGGGCGTGGGGCTCTGCCGTACCGAACATATGTTCTTCGACGCCGCGCGGATCACGGCGGTGCGTCAGATGATCCTTGCGACCGACGAGGCGGGACGCCGTGTCGCGCTCGACAAACTGCTTCCCGAACAGCGTGCCGATTTCGGTGAGATTCTCGAAATCATGGCCGGTCTGCCGGTCACGATCCGGCTGCTCGATCCGCCGCTGCATGAATTCCTGCCGCACGAAGAGGCCGAATTCGACGATGTTGCCAAGGCGACGGGGGTCGATGTCGAGATGCTCAAGCGTCGCGCGGCGGAACTGCATGAATTCAACCCGATGCTCGGCCATCGCGGGTGCCGCCTCGGCGTGACCTATCCCGAAATCTACGAAATGCAGGCACGCGCGATCTTCGAGGCCGCTGTCGACGTCGCCGAAAAGACGGGTGCCGCACCGATTCCCGAAGTGATGATCCCGCTTGTCGCGACCAAGCGCGAGCTCGATCTGATGAAGGCGGTCGTCGACAAGGCGGCCAGGGCGGTGTTCGCCGAACGCGGGCGGGAAATCGAATATCTGGTCGGCACGATGATCGAATTGCCCCGCGCCGCGCTCCGGGCCGGCGCGATCGCGGAGACGGCGGAATTCTTCAGCTTCGGCACCAACGATCTGACGCAGACGACGCTGGGCGTCAGCCGCGACGACGCCAGCCGTTTCCTCGGCACCTATGTCGAACAGGGGATTTACGACCGCGACCCGTTCGTCAGCCTCGATATCGAGGGCGTCGGCGAACTCGTCGAAATCGCCGCAGAACGTGGGCGCCAGAGCCGCGCCGGTATCAAGCTCGGCATTTGCGGCGAACATGGCGGTGACCCGGCCTCGATCGATTTCTGCGAAAAGGTCGGACTCGATTATGTCAGCGCCTCGCCCTATCGTGTGCCGATTGCGCGGCTGGCGGCGGCGCAGGCCGCGTTGAAAAAGAATGCGGTTAAATAGAGGTGCAGCGATGAAGCCTTGGGGACGATATCTGATCGGTGGCGTGCTGGGGGTCGTGTTCGGCGTCGGTGTCGCCGTCCAGTCGGTGCGTGGCGGCGCGCTCGGGGGGAATGTCGCGTTCGGCCCGTGGCAGACCGGGGCGGATTTCGGGACCGCCGATGCGGGTGCATTGACTCGAGCGGTCGTCGCCTTGCGCGGGCTGCTTGCGCTGCCGGCGCATGAGGCGCGCTATTACAATGCCGCCGTCGACGATGCAGGACGGGCGCTGGACGGCAAGTGCCGTTATCGGATCGCCGGTGGCGACCTTCCCGCGCAATGGTGGAGCCTGACGCTTTACACCGCCGACGGTTATCTTGCCGGGAACGGCCCCTTTTCGATCGAAAGTGCGGCGCTGCCCGCGTCCGAACAGCGTAACTGGCAGGTGACGGTCGCACCGACGCGCCAGCCGGGGCATTGGCTCCCCACCGCCGGGCTTGACCGGTTCCAGCTGACGCTGCGCACCTATCTGCCCGACAATGATGGCAAGGCGGCGGCGGACCGTTCGGTCCTGCCGACGGTCACGCGAGAGGCGTGCGCATGACCCGCCGCTGGATCGGTCCCGTCATCGTCGCGCTTCTGGTTGCGATGGCAAGCTATTATCTTGCGCTCGTCGCGACGCCCCGCGTCCTGATGGCAGGTGCCATGCGCCGCATCGGCAATGATGCGCAGGTGAACCACATGGTTCAGGTTCCGCTCGCGAATGCCGAATCGCGCACGGTCGTGCGGCCTAGTCCCGACCTCGCCTATTCGGCGTGCGCGTTCGATTTGTCGGCGGGGCCGTTGCGGCTCGATGTGCCCGTCATTCCCGCCGTCTATTGGTCGCTGTCGGCGTTTGATGCGCGCACCAACAACGCCTTTGTCCGCAACAACCGGGAGGCGGGTAACGCGCCGATGTCGGTGGTGCTCGCGCTGCCCGGTCAACCGGTGCCCAAAGGTGTCGAGACCGTCAGGCTCGACACCGCAAAGGGGATTGCGCTGGTCCGTATCCTCGTCGCCGACCGGGCGGAATTTCCTGCGATCGACGCCGCGCGGCATCGGTCGTCGTGCAAGACGTTAAATTAGGCGCCTGATCGGCGGCGGATCAGCTGAAGTCGAACCAGCCGCGATCGCCACGGTCCCGCGCCGACGTGCGGGCGTCCGATCGCACCGCCGATCGCGCACGCGGGGCGATGGTCTGTGCAGTGACGGGCGCGGCGTTGCGCAGCCGTTCATTCTCACGTTCCAGCTCGGTGATCCGCGCCTTATGTTCGGCCTCCCGCTCATCGAGCCCCGTCTTTGCGGTCGCGATCCGTTCGTCGGCTTGCGCGGTCAGCGTTTTATGTTCGGCCTCCCACGATTTGCGGTTGGCGGCATGCGCATCGCGTTCGGCGTGATAGCGCGCCTTCCACTTCTTGCCGCCCGGATGACTGGCGAATCCGAACAGCCAGCCGGCGATCAAGAGCAATCCGCAGACCGCGAATTGAGTGGGCGTGGTGAAAAGCATCGTATCGAACCTCCTGTTACGCAGGCTAAACGATGCAGCACGTCGGTAGTTGCGTTTAGCGCTGGGTCGGGAAGGCTCCCCTCAACGCATTTCCGAACAGGTCGTTAAAACGCGTCGCTGATTGAACAGGCCGCCGGGCCAAGGATGACGACGAACAGCGTCGGCAGAATGAACAGGATCAGCGGCACGGTCATGATCGCGGGCAGGCGCGCGGCTTTTTCCTCAGCGCGCATCATCCGTTCGTTGCGGAATTCCGATGACAGCACACGCAGCGCGCTGGCGAGGGGGGTGCCGTATTTTTCGGTCTGGATCATCGTGGTGACGACGCCTTTGATTGCATCGAGATTGACGCGCGTCGCAAGATTTTCGAACGCCTGACGCCGCTCGGTCAGGAAGCCGAGTTCGATCGCGGTCAGAGTGAATTCGTCGCCCAGTTCGGGATAGGCACGCCCCAGTTCGCGCGCGACCCGGCCGAACGCCGCGTCGACCGTCAAGCCCGCCTCGGCGCAGATGACGAGCAGGTCGAGTGCATCGGGCAACCCCTTGCGGATCGCGTCCTGTCGTTTGGTGATCTTGTTCTTGAGATAGATGTCGGGCGCTTTGTACGACAGGATGAAGGTGACAGCGACGATGCCGTAACGCTTCAGCGCCGAGTAATCGGCGAACGTGTCGGTGCCATAGACGATAAAGACCGCAAGGCCGCCGAACACGATCGGCAACACGAGCCGACCGAAGATAACCGCGACCGCCCATTCCTTCGACCGGATACCTGCCTGCATCAGCTTGGTCTGGGCAACCTTGACCTGGCTGTCCTGCAGCACCTTCATCGTCGCGAGCAACGATCGCATCTTGTCGGCGGTGTCGTTGCGCTGGACCAGTTTCGCGCGGCGCTTCGTCGAGGCGGTGATGCCCGCTTTCAATTGTTCGCGGCGATCGGTCAACGCCTTGACGCGTTTCGACATCGGGTCGTTGACGGTCGTGACCGCATAAATTGCGATCATGACTGCAAAGGCCGCGATCGCCGACAGCACGGTGGCTACCGTAAGAACGTCGATACCCATCAGGGTCGGTCCGGCAGTTTCCATCTCTTATCCGTTTCCCGACCTGTTAGATTTCGAAATTGACCATCTTGGCCATGATGAAAGACCCGATGCCCATCCAGATAAGCCCCCCGATCCCGGCGATCATCAGCCGCTGGTCGACGAAGAAATTCTGCATGTAGCCCGAATTGATCATCCAGATCATGGCGAACACGATGAAGGGCAGTGATCCGACGATGTACGCCGACGCCTTCGATTCAGACGACATCGCCTTGATCTTCAGTTTCATCTGGCCGCGCTGACGCAGCACGGTCGCGAGGTTGGAGAGCGTTTCGGCCAGGTTGCCGCCGGTTTCACGCTGAATTGCGATCGTGATGACGAAGAACTGGAATTCGGGTGTGCCGA
>JAPKCG010000262.1 GCA_028823055.1 Sphingomonas bacterium | reverse complement strand
CGGAGGAACCGGACGCAGCTACCATGCCGATCTCGCAGCGAAGAACCAGGCCCGCCGCTTTCACTTCCTGCTCGAACCGGGCTGGCTGGCTGATGCCGCGATCCAGGGGTTGGGGCGGACAAATCGCACCAATCAGGCAACGGCCCCGCTGTTCAGGCCGGTGACCACCGACGTGCGCGGCGAGCGCCGGTTCATCTCGACTATCGCGCGGCGACTGGACAGTCTCGGTGCCCTCACGCGCGGGCAGCGCCAGACCGGCGGACAGAACCTGTTCGATCCGGCTGACAACCTCGAGAGCATCTACGCGAAGGAAGCGCTCCACCGCTGGTTCGGCCTTCTGTTCACCGGCAAGCTCGAAGCGGTCAGCCTCGGGCGCTTCCAGGAGCTGACAGGCCTCAGGATCGAAGCTCCTGACGGGTCGATGGTCGATGACCTGCCGTCAATCCAGCGCTGGCTCAATCGCATCCTCGCGTTGCCGATCGCCCTGCAGAACGCGATCTTCGATGAGTTCATGGGGCTGGTTGAGGCGCGTATTGATGCCGCCCGCCGGGCCGGGACGCTCGATCTCGGCCTTGAAACCATCGCGGTCGAGGACTTCACAGTCCTGTCGGACACGCTGCTACGCACCGATCCTGCCTCGGGCGCAACAACCCATCTGCTGGAACTGGAAATCGCCCGGGCCGTGAAGCCGTTTACGCTGAAGCGACTCGAGGAGCTCCACGGCCTCGCTGGGCAACGGCAGCGGCCTGTTCGGAACGCCCGCTCGGGCCGGGTCGCCTTGCTCGTGCCCGCCCGCAGCATTCTTGCCGATGACGGCACCCGCGTGTCCCGCTTCGAATTGCTGCGCCCGCTGAAGCGCAGCCACATCACCGAGGATCAGCTGGCTGAGAGCAGCTGGGAAGGCATTTCGGTCGACGCTTTCCGCGAAGCCTGGGTAGCCGAAGTCGAGGAGGCGCGGACCAGCCACAAACGCGAGCGCCTCTATCTTGCGACGGGCCTACTGCTGCCGGTCTGGGACAAGCTTCCTTCGGATTTCGTGAGGGTCAGTCGCATCTCGGCGGCGGATGGCCGCTCGCTGCTTGGCCGGGAGGTTCCGGTCCATTATGTTCCGGAACTGTGCCGGGCGCTGGGTCTGGAACGCGAGCAAACGCTTTCCGCCGAAGACATCGTTCAGACTGTCCTGGCGACCGGCCGACCCATGGAATTCGCCGGCCGTGAGCAACTCATGGTCAAGCGCAGCCTGGTCAATGGCTCACAGCGAATTGAGCTTACCGGATGGAGTGCAGCTCGCCTCGACTGGTACAAGGCGCAAGGCTGCTTCACCGAGATTATCCGTTACCAGGCGCGCCTCTTCGTGCCGATCGAGGGTGCAGCGAGCGTGATTGCCAGAGTGGCATCATCCGCATAGATCATTGCCAAATGGCATTATTGGGAATATATACTGCCATATGGAGAAATGCCATGCTGGCTCTGCAACCCGTTGATACTGCCGTTACCGCCTTCCGTCCCGACCCGATTACCCAGGACGAGGCAGCTGCCATGTTCCGGGCAGTCCTCAATCTGTTTGGCAAATGGGAGCTGACCGACGAGCAGGCGGCAACGCTGCTCGACATGCCGGTGCGCTCCTATCGACGCTGGAAGGCCGAAGGCCCCGGGCGCGTTTCGCGCGATGGGCGTGCGCGTCTCTCCAACGTCATGGGCATCCACAAAGCGCTCCGGATCATCTTCTCGGAGGCGGCCCGCGGCTATGCCTGGATCAGGTCGGCCAATGATGCGTTCGGTGGAGCCAGTGCGCTCGACGTGATGCTCGGGGGCGAACTCACCGACATTATGCGGGTGCGTCGCTACCTCGACGCCGAGCGTGGTGGCTGGTGAGCGGAACGGCGGATATCCCCGTTTCTCGAGTTGAGTGGAAGGGCGCGGTCGGGATCATCCGCAGTGCCTTCCCACCGATCGACCTGTTTGAGGACATCGCTGATCCAGCCGACTGGCCGCTGCTGATCTCGGCAGAGCAAAAGACCAATCCCCGCATCATGGCGACGATTGGCAATCTCGACCTCGTTCCGGTTGACCGCCGCGTCGGCGGCAACGGGGCCTCTTACCTCATGGCGCCATTCACCCACGTCAGCACGGACCGGCCGAGCCGCTTTATCGATGGCAGCTACGGTGTGCTCTACGTCGGGGACCGGTTTGAAACTGCGCTGTTCGAGACCATCCACCACCATGCCCGCTTCATGGCACGGACAAAGGAAGCGCCTGGCTGGACTTCGCAGTTCCGGGAAATCGTCATGGCGGTCGATGCAGACCTCCATGATCTTAGATCCGCAGCTGCGGAACCGACCCCGATGCTGGACCCTGACAGCTACGCTGCATCTCAAGCTCTAGCTGCCAATCTCTGGGGCGCGGAATCCGACGGCATTGTCTACCCAAGCATCCGGCATCCTGGCGGGGAGTGCGTTGCACTCTTCTACCCGGACTGCGCGTCAAGCCCCTTGCAGGGGCGGCACCTCGATTATCACTGGGATGGCCAGCGCGTTGACCTTGTCCGAGATGCCGGATCGGGAGCTGTTTTCCGTATCGTAGATTTGCCGCCCGATCCTGTCTGACCGCATGAGTTGGCCTTCCGGCCGAGTGCTGTAGGATCTCCGAGCACAGGGGTCGGCCAGCAGACTCAAGTCTGCGCGCCAGCCTTCACGAGTTCATGAAGGGCTTTGTCCGGCGAAACCGGGCCCTTGTACAGCGGGCTACACGGTGTCTCCGCTAGCTTGACGGAAATCGCCAGGAGGTCGTCATCATCACCGTTTTCATAGGCATAGGCGGCCAGCCAGAATTCGGCCTGCTTAACGAACTCGTTGAGGATGCCCACGACACTCCGGTTCGCGGTCTTTGCATATTGGACGGTGTCCATCCGCCAGACCTCTTGGGCAATGAATTCCTGCGGCACCCCGTGCTCTTTCAAGACGGACGCTAAATGGCCAGGAAATCTTCGAGCAAGCGTCGCAACTGGAGCCAGCGGCAAAAGCACGGGGAGCAGCGTGCGCTCAGAAACCAATAACACCACTTGCGGCTTCCAGAACAGGGCTGTGGCATACCAGTTGCCCAGCGCGGTGTCGCTTTGCCCAGGGGCAACGATTTCCGGTTTGATCCGATCAAGTAACTTCTTGGTGCAATGGAGGCGAAACATGGCGACACATGATAATGTTCGGTCTCCAGCGCGTCCACCGAAGCTGCCGGCCTCCCCGCTTGAATGGCAAGAACTGCCCCAGACCCGATCGCTCAGATCGTCAGCCTTGAACGTCTTTCTATGCAGAAAGCGCTCGATCACACTGGGCAAAGCAAAGCCGGCAGAGTGCCCCAGTTCCGGTCGTTGAAGAAAGCGTCGTCATTCCCAAGAAGCTGATGGGGTGGACACCCCCCGACGGCATCGATGTGCCATAGTGGATGTGTTGATCACCACTGAGGGAGGCGTCCGTGTCGGAAGTTACCACAATCGGTCTGGATATCGCCAAGAGTGTTTTTCACGCGCATGGGGCTGACGAGCGCGGTACCATGCTATTCAGCAGGAAGCTGACGCGTGGCAAGCTGCTCGAGTTCTTCGCTGCACAGCCTCGGTGCATGGTTGCGCTGGAGGCGTGCGGCGGGGCGCATCACTGGGCCCGCCAGCTGCAGGAGATGGGCTATACAGTACGGCTTATCCCGCCGGCTTACGTGAAGCCGTTCGTGAAGCGGCACAAGAACGATGCGATCGATGCCGAGGCGATCTGCGAGGCAGCGCAACGGCCCGGCATGCGCTTCGTTGCGGTGAAGACCGAAGCGCAGCAGGCGGCAGGGCTGGTGTTCCGTACCCGCGACCTGGCCGTTCGCCAACGGACGCAGCTCACCAATGCGATCCGCGGGCATCTGGCGGAATATGGCTGGGTGGCACCACGCGGAAAGGCCAGCATGACGATGCTAGCCGACCTGCTCGACGAGGATGAGATGGCCTCGAGTCTGCCTGAAGCAGCAGTCCCAATGTTCAGGCTCATGGTCGACATGCTGGCCGAGCTTGATGAGCGGGTCGCCACGCTTGACCGCGAGATCGCCAGGCGCGCCAAGGAGGATGAGGCAGCACGGCGACTGATGACCATCCCCGGCATCGGGCCGATCGCCGCGACAGCAATCATCGCGCTGGCACCGCCGGTAGAGACCTTCCGCAGAAGCCGCGACTTCGCAGCGTGGTTGGGGCTTGCGCCACGACAACATTCGACTGGCGGCAAACAGCGGCTCGGCAGCATCTCGAAGATGGGCGAGCGCAACATCAGACGACTGCTGATCATCGGCGGCAGCTCGGTGGTGCAACAGGCGTGCCGCCGTGGTGCGCCGGCGGGCTCTTGGTTGGAGGGCATGCTCGCTCGTAAGCCGCGCATGCTGGTCTCGGTCGCGCTCGCCAACAAAATGGCGCGCATGGCCTGGGCGCTGCTGAAGAAGAACGAGGATTACAGAGCTCCGGCAGCGATCGCGGCATAAGCCAAGGTCGGGGCCAGAGGCGTCGGGGACGTAGGCGGTCGAAGGAGGGTATGGCACAACGGTCGGCGAGACGGGGCTGGAAGAACCAGTGAACGGCAGAGCGCTACCCAAGCGCGCTTAGCTGAAATGGATCCGGTCCGCGAACTCCCATACTGGCCCGCAGCAAAAGCGCTGCACATCGAGGCCGGACAGATGGCAGCATCCGACTACGTGCCGACGCACCCGAATTTACTGCTTGCATCCGAAGGGGTGTCCACAGATGCCGTTCCGCAGTCCGCACCCGGCGTCGTTTCCACCAGCGCGAACTGCGTCCGGTGAGTACGGCAAAGTCAACCGATCAGCTTCGCGACAGTGAGCTGCGCTTCACGGGCCTGCCGACTGCAGCGACTTCGGCCGAAGATGCTACC
>JAPKCG010000261.1 GCA_028823055.1 Sphingomonas bacterium | reverse complement strand
ACGACCACGGCATTGGCGAGGCTTTCATCTCCTACCGATTCAACAAGAGCGGGGAGGAGAAGGTCGCCCTGCCCGCACCGGAGATGAGCGACGGGAGCGAGCAACGGATCGACTGGAATTATCGCGATGCGCTGCCCGACCTCGCGGTCGGTGACACCGTTTCTTTCGCGGTCGAGTTGGCTGATCGCTATCCGGGACCGGGCGGTCCGCACCGGGTGCGTTCGGATGCCCGGCGGGTGCAGTTTTTGTCGAAGGAGGACTACCTGGCACAGATCGAGAAGCAGAAGCGCCGCCTGCTCACCCGGATCCGCACCATCTACCGCGAGGAGCGCGGGGTGCATGCGCTCATCCGCGATCTTGATCCCTCCGCCGCCGTCTTCGTCCAGACCTGCCAACTGGAGGCGGTGCGGCAGGATCTGATGCGCGAACGGCTCGGCGTGATCGGCGCGCGCATCGATGCCCTGGTCGGCGACCTGGCGGCCAACAAGGTGTCCGAGGAGGCCGAGAGCGCGGCGCTGGTCGAGCTGGGTAGTGAGTTGGAGCGGATCAGCGACGAGCATGTCCGCCATGCGGCATCGCTGCTGCGGGGACTCGCCGCGGTGGACGATGGGAGAGGGAAGACCCGGAACCCGGCGCCAGCGATCGATATGGTCAACAGTTCAGCGCGCGAGCTTGGCCTGGTGGTTCTCCAACTCGGATTCGCGGAGGCCTCGGACGTCATGGCGCGCGAACTGCACGCCACGGCACAAACCCAAGCGACCCTGCGTTTGCAAACCATTCTCGGAGAAGATGCGGACGCTACCGCGAAAGACCAGCTGGCGGAAACGCAGGCTCGTCTTGCCCGCGAAACGGCCCGTCTCCTGGCAGCCACGCCCCGCAACAAGGAAAGCACCAGCGCCGATGCGATCGTGGCCTTCAACCTGTCCCGCCTTGTGAACGGTCTCGTCCGCTCGGGCGCCGACGCCAAGATGCGCGAAGCCGCCGCGCTCGTCCCCAAGGCGGAGTCCGAAAACGCAGCGCGCCTGCAAGCCGAGGTGATCGCGGCCCTGTTGCGCGCGGAGTTTCGGCTGCGCCTCGGTGCCGAATACGAAGCGCTGACGACAGCCCGCGACTTTTTCACCGCGCAGGCCGTCGAGCAGAGGCAGTTGCGAGAAGAGAGTGCGGCCTTGAACGTGGAGGAGTTTGCCGGGGAGCAGTCCGCGATCGCTGGATCCCAGTCCACCCTGCAGCGGCAACTGCAACTGCTTCTGATGCCGGAGATCCCCGCGCATCGCCCCAAGCTTTTCGATGCCGTCGTACCCGCCGTGCCACCGGTCAACGATTTGCTGGCTGCCGCCGAAAGCGCGCTACAAACGGCCTTGGCGCAGATCGAATCCGGAGATCGAGAGGCTGCGGCCGCTCACCAACAAGGTGCCGAGACCGCCTTTGCGGAGTTGGCCGAAATCACCCGTGCGAGAATGGCGGCGATGACCGAGCAGGAGCAGATGAAGGCTTCGGTCAACAGTTTCGGGAAACAGGCGGCGCAGTTGTTCATGCTTGAGGAGCGTTTGCTGGTGCTACTCGAGCAGGTGGAGGACGCTGCTGACGATGAGGTCAATACCGCAGGCCTTACCACCTTGAACCAGGCCTTGGCCGAGGATGCGGAGGGCCTTCGCAAGACCATCGCCCTCTGGAACGACTCGCAAGGGGCGCCCAGCGAAGATTTTCTGCCACTACTAGACGCCCTCGCCTGGGTCGCACGTGCCGTGAGCGCTGCCAGCCCTTTGCTCAAGGACAACAAACCAGACGACGCCATCGAACTCCAAGAGCAAGCGCTCGACGTGATCGAGGAGGCCACCGCCTTGATCGAGGAGCTGACGATGACACGTTCCGCCTTCGCCAGCGTGCTCGAGATCACCGGGAGCGCCCTCGCCCCGAGCCCGCTGCTGGCGGAGATAGAGGCCGAGCAGGGCGACCTGATCGCGATCACCGAGAAGGCCAAGGCGGAGGAGTATCCCGGTCTCGTCATCCCTCAGAAAAACCTGATCCATGCAGTGGATGCGGTGCTGACCTCCCTGGATCCATTGGCGCACAAAATCGAATCAGGCACGGTGATGCTCTTCGCCAAAAAGGACATGGACGCCGCTGCAATCGGCTTGGAGAACGATGACATCGAGGATACGCGTGATGCGCAGTCCTTTGTCGTCGAATCGCTGCAGGAGCTGCGCGAGAAGATCGACAAGGTCACCCCCGAGTATCGCTACATCCTCGAGGTCACCGAATTCATGTACGAGGTTGTGCCCCAAAGCGCCGTGATCCGGACCGGGATGCGGCAATGGCAGGAACAGGCCGAGGGCGCGCCGGATGCGGCTGCGTTGGAAAAGAGAGCGGAACAATTTGGCAGCGACTTGCAGAAGCTCACCGGCGAGGAGCGCTACGCCGATACTGCGAACGACTTGGTCAATGTAATTGCTGCGGATGCTTCTAAGTCCGCAATCGAAGAGGCGCTGGATGCGCTCGTCGTGGATACGGAAGATTTGCAGCTGTTGATGAAAAACCTCGCCTACCTCATCACGCCACCACCTACTGGCATCATCCTCGAAGAGCCATCGGACGAGGTCAAAATGCTTAACGCTGCGCTGTCGGTCGCAGCTCACCACAAGGATCTCTCCCGCAATACCCAGACCGCCAAGCTGGAGCAACTGGCCGACCTCGTCATGCAGCAGCACAAACTCGCGAGCCAGTGCAAAGCCCTCTTCCCGCCACCGCCACCGCCGGTTGAACCTCCAGCAGAGGAGGCGGAAGCGCCAGAGTTAGTCGATCCCTTTGAGGCCGTCGGACCGGAAGTCGACGCGGCGCCCGAACTTGAACCAGAGCCCGCCGTTGAAGAACCGGCTCCCGCCCGGATTCCGCCCGCCCCTGAGCCAGACCCGAACATCGGGACAGCCCACCGTCACCTGACCGAGGCGGCCGCGAAGTTGGAGTCCGGCGAACGCGACGCGGCGATCACCCACCAACGTGAAGCTGCCGACGCCCTGCGTTACTTCATTCTCGAGTATGCGTTGAAGTATGTCGACGTGCCCCCACCGGCTCCTCCAGAAGACGCCCCGCCATCCGACGAGCCCCCGCCCGACGACGCCGAGTTAGAACTCTTCCTACCCGGCGCCCTCACCGGAGAACGTCCCAAGGGCGGTCGCCTCGAGTGGCAGGTGTTGGGGCGCCGTGACCGGGCCGCTTTGAACGAGAACTTCGCGCGTGAGTTGCCCCTCGAATACCGCGCCATCCTCAAGGACTACTACGAAAGGCTAACGGAATGAAAAATCTCTGTACCCGGTGCCTGGTCATCTTGACCTTCGTTTGTTTCGCGTTCACGCCGCCGATCCATGCGCAGCTTCCCCGATCCGGTGACGGCGCGCCCGAGCTGAGCGCCGGGGCGTCACGCGCCATCGACAAGGGTCTTGCCTATTTGCTTACCGTCCAAAAAAAGGACGGATCGTGGGATAGCAACGGGGAGGGTGGCCATGCGGTGGGCATCACTTCGCTCGCCCTCATGGCGTTCATGTCAAAAGCGCACTTCCCCGGCTTCGGCCAATACGGGGATCAGTTGGACCGCGGCATGAAGTGGTTGCTGAAGGAGGCCAAGGAACGGCCCGACGGTTACCTGGGAACGGTGATGTACGAACACGGGCTCGCCACGCTCGCGCTTTCCGAGCTGTGGGGGATGGCGCGCGATCCGGAGGACGATGACGCGATCCAGAAGGCGCTCGAGAAAGCCGTCGATGTCATCCTTCGTTCGCAGAATCCCGGTGGGGGGTGGCGCTACCAACCGCAGGCGGACGGCGGCGAGGACACCTCCTGCACGCAGACGGTCTTCCACGCCCTGGCTTCGGCCCGCCAGGCGGGGATCTATGTCCCCAACGAAACGATCGCCAAAGTGGCAAAATATTTGGAAAGCGCGCAGGATCCCGCGACCGGAGGCTTCACCTACACGCCGGGGGGAAACAAGAAAGTGACCGCAGCCTGTACCGCCGGCGGCGCCTACATCGCGCAACTCGCGGGGCAGCGGGACACCGAAATGACCAATGCCGCTCTGCGCCATCTGAAGAGCCTCGCGCCCGGGATCATCACCGGCGGCGGGAGTTACTACTACTACACCCATTACTACGCCATCCAGGCGATGGTGCAGGCGGGCGACGATGAATACGCGAAGTGGTATCCGCTTGTCCGGGACGCCTTGATCAGTCGGCAGAAGGACGAGGGCGCCTGGGACAAGGGGCGCGGGCACGGGGGAAGCTCATACACGACTCCGATGGCGATCATCATCCTGGCGACCCCGCATCGCTACATCCCGATTTATCAGCGGTGATAGAACAACACCCAGCGACCATCGGCTTGCGAACGGCTGGCCTCGCCTGGTTTTTATGTTCCGGCGCGCTTATTTTTGGCCAAGACCCAGCAACTCCGGCGGCAAGGATCCCCGCGAAAGAGATCGGCGCGCTTCAGCAGGAGCTCGCCGAGGCGGGCGGGGCGTCCTCCTCGACCAGGCAACGCCGGGCTTATAAAAGCGTCGTTCGCGATGGGGAAGAGTTGCTCGACAACTCGCCGGCGGCACCCAACCGGTGGCGTGTTTTGGAGATCGTGTTCCAAAGCCAGAAGCGACTGCTTGGCCTGGAGAACTCGGAAGACAATCGCAGCGCCCTTCTCGCCACCAGCGCCAAGCTAGCGAAAGCGCCCGATGAGTATGCCGAATTGCGCCTGGAGGCAGACCTGCTTTTGTCGGAACAGCGTCTTTCTGCCAAAAACGCGGATGTGAAGGAACGGGCCGAGGCGCTTGCGGAGCTCATCGAACGTTACCGCAGCACGCCGGCGGAGGCAAAGAGCCTGATGATCGCCGCGCGGATTGCCCCGAAGCTGCAAGCGTTCGAATTGCAGAAGCGAATCGCGG
>JAPKCG010000260.1 GCA_028823055.1 Sphingomonas bacterium | reverse complement strand
CGAGGATGGCTGGTAGGACCGCGGACTCGTAATGCGCGAAGTCGTAGCTGCTGTTCTTCTGTTGCTGCCGCGTGTCGCCTGCGCTGCTGCCGGCGCCGGCGCCAGCCCGTTCGACGTGCGGGGAGGTGGCGCCGCCGACCGCGATGAGCGCGCGATAGCCGTCATATTTGATTTCATGGAGCCAGCCGGTGCCGGTCGGGACCGTATCGACGAGCGTCGCGAGCTGGGGGTCGGTGAAATCGGGGGGCGTGGCCCGACGACCGCCGGTCTTGCGGGATTTGGCCGAAGCCTGATTCGCCGTTGGTTCCCGCGTTCGCAATGACGCGACGTCCTTGCCCTCGGCGATCTCGATCATTGTGCGGCCGGTCGCGACGCTGGTCAGCGCTTCGTCGACGAGCGTATCGGTGCCGCCCGCTTCGGCGTCCTCGATCTTGCGCAGGAGCCAGTTCTCGCGTTTCTCTTTCGCGCGGGGTTTGAGACGGATGAGCAGCCATTCGCCCTTCATCCGCTCGCCATCGAGAACGAAATGAAGGTGGCCCTTGTCGAGGTCTTTGGCGCGCTTGCCCGCGACCGGGGACCAGGTGCCGCGATCCCATAGCATCACGGTGCCGCCGCCATATTCCTTTGCCGGGATCGTGCCTTCGAAGGTGGCGTAGGACAGGGGGTGGTCCTCGGTCCGCACCGCGAGCCGTTTCTCGTCAGGATCGAGGCTGGGACCGCGCGTAACCGCCCAGCTTTTGAGAACGCCGTCGATTTCGAGGCGAAGATCCCAGTGAAGCCGTGTCGCATCGTGTTTCTGGACGATGAAGCTGTTGCCATTGCCGGGGGCAAGCGCGCCCGCGGGTTCGGCGGTCTTCGTGAAATCGCGCTTCTCGTTATAGGTGGCGAGGGGGTCGGGGGCGGTCATGGCAGCATGCCATCCACCGTTCGTGCCGAGCCCGTCGAAGCACGGGGCCATGTCTGCAGCGCTTCGGGTATGTCCTTCGACAGGCTCGGGACGAACGGGCGGTTGGGCAGGCTAGGCACTCTTTTTGGCCGCCTTTTTCGCTGGTGCCTTGCCACCCTCCATCGATTTCTTGAGCGCGGCCATCAGGTCGACGACGTTCGATCCCGATTTGCCCTCATCCTTGCCGTTATCATCGACGATCTTCTTGCCATGCGCCTTTCGCTTGCGTTCGACGAGGTCCTTCAGCGCATCGACATAGCGATCCTTGAATTCGTCGGGATGGAAAGCGGCGCTTTTCTTGGTGATCAGCGCTTCGGCAAGTTCGAGCAGGTCGTCGTCCGGTTTGTCGTCGGGGATGTCGCGGAAATAGCCCTGCGCCTTGTTGACTTCATCGGCGTAGCGCAGCGTTTCCAAAACCATGCCGCGCCCGCAGGGTTTGAGGCTGACGACATATTCGCGGCCGCGCAGGGCGAGCTGGCCGAGACCGACCTTCCTGGTGCGTTTCAACGCTTCGCGCAGGACGATGAACGCTTCCTCGGCGAGGTCGTCGGCGGGAACGACAAAATAGGGTTTCTCATAATAGAGGACGTCGATTTCGTGCGCGTCGACGAATTGGGTGAGTTCGAGCGTCTTTTTCGATTCGAGCTTCACCGCGTCGATTTCGTCCTGGTCGAGCAGGACATATTCGCCCTTCGACACCTCATAGCCCTTCATGATCTCATCGGTGTCGACGGGGCCGACGCCGGTCACGACCTTGTCGTAATGGATCGGTTTGCCGGTCGGTTCGTGGATTTGCCGGAAGGAGATCGACGCGCCGCTTTTGGTCGCGGAATAGATTTCGACAGGGATCGAGACGAGTGCGAGCCTGATCTGTCCCTGCCAATAGGCGCGTGCGGCCATGACCATATCCCCTGCGGTTCGTTGCGACGCCGATTCAATTCCCAGCGTCGAGAGTCGTTCCGCTGCGACGATTCTTCCGTTATGGCGTGGACGATGACCGACGATCCGATTGCCCTGTTCGACAGCTGGTTTGCCGAGGCTAAGGCCGCCGAACCCAACGATCCCAATGCGATGGCGCTTGCCACCGCCGATGGCGCGGGACGGCCCGCGGTGCGGATGGTGCTGCTGAAAGGGCATGGAGCGGACGGATTCATATTCTACACCAACCGCGACAGTCGCAAGGCGGCGGATCTGGGCGAGAATATGCACGCCGCACTGCTGTTCCACTGGAAGTCGCTGCGGCGGCAGGTGCGGATCGAGGGGCCGGTGTCGATGGTAAGCGATGCCGAGAGCGATGCCTATTTCGCGACGCGCGGGCGCGATTCGCAGCTGGGGGCGTGGGCATCTGACCAGTCGCGCGTGCTCGATTCGCGCGAGACTTTCGAGGCACGGTTCGCGCAAATGCAGCAGCGGTTCGAGGGCGGTGACGTGCCGCGCCCACCCAATTGGGGCGGCTATCGCGTGACGCCGGTCCGAATCGAATTCTGGCAGGACCGCGCGCATCGGCTGCACGAACGCCGCCTGTTCGTTCAGGATGACGTCGGCGGCTGGTCCGAAAGCCTCCTTTACCCGTGACGCGCGAGGAACGCCGCCTCGCACTGCCCGATGCGACGCGCGCCGCACTGGCGAGCGTGGCGATGGCGTGTGCGCTGATGGCGCTCAAGGGCTATGCGGCGTTCGCGACGGGATCGGTCGCGATGCTCGGCAGTCTGGCGGACACGGGGCTCGACCTGCTCGCCAGCCTCGTGACGCTGTATGGCGTGCGGCTGGCGGCGACCCCGGCGGACCATGACCACCGGTTCGGACATGGCAAGGCGGAGGCGCTGGCGGCGCTGTTTCAGGTCGCGCTGATCACGGCGTCCGCTGCGGGGATCGCATGGCGCGCGATCAATGCGCTCGGCAGCGAGCAATCGACGACGGAGGCGGAGCTGGGCATCGGCGTGTCGATCGCGGCGATCGCGGCGACCGCGATCCTGCTATGGTATCAACGCCGGGTCATCCGCCGAACGGGATCGGTCGCGATCATGGCGGATAATGTTCATTATCAGTCCGACATCCTGCTCAACGGATCGGTCATCGTCGCGCTGGTGCTCGATCAATATTTCGGGTGGCACAAGGCCGATCCCGTGTTCGGCATCGTCATCGCGCTCTGGCTGGCCTGGGGCGCGTTCAAGGCGTCGTCGGCGGCGATCGACCAGCTGATGGACAAGGAATGGCCGGAGGCGCAGCGTACCGCTTTTCTGGAGGTCGCGGCGCGGCAGCCGGGGTTGAGGGGCATCCACGATTTCCGCACGCGCCGGTCGGGCAGCCATGATTTCGCGCAATTTCACATGGAGGTCGCGCGCGACCTGACGGTCGACAAGGCGCATGACATCGTCGAGGGCGTCGAACATAGCCTGCGCCGCCATTTCCCGAAGGTCGAGGTGCTGATTCATCTCGATCCCGAAGGCCATGTCGACACCGACAATCCGCTGGTCGAGGAAGACGTTACGCCGCATTGGTTCGGCAAGCGCGTCTGACGCGCCGATCCGACGTGCCGATCCGGGCGGTCGGGAAGAAGGTAGGATATCGTCGATGAGATTACCCTTTACCCAGGTCGATGCGTTCGCGGACGCACCCTTTTCGGGCAATCCGGCGGCGGTGATCCCGCTGTCCACCTGGCTCGACGACGACTTGCTCCAGCGGATCGCCGAGGAGAATAATCTGAGCGAAACCGCGTTCATCGTCCCCAGCGACGACGACGACAGCGATTTCGACCTGCGCTGGTTCACGCCGACCGACGAGGTGGCGCTGTGCGGCCATGCGACGCTGGCGAGCGGGCATGTCGTGTTGTCGTCCGATACCGCGATGACGCGCGTGCGATTTTCGACGCGACAGGCGGGCATATTAGAGGTCGCGCGCGTCGATGATGGCTATTCGCTCGCGTTGCCCGACTGGTCGCCCGATCCGGCGGACCTGACGCCCTATATCGATGCGCTCGCGCTGCGCGATGTCGAGGCGACGCTGTGGCAGGACAAGGGCTATGCGCTGATCGTCGTGCGCGACGCCGCGACCGTCCGCGCGCTCGATCCCGATCAGCGCGCCTTGAAGGCGGCGGGGCGGGCGGTCGTCATCGTCACGGCGCCGGGCGACACGACCGATGTCGTCAGTCGCGTCTTCACGCCTGCTTACGGGATCGATGAAGACCCGGTGACGGGGGCCGCCCATGCGGTGCTGGCGGCATATTGGGCGAAGCGGCTGGGGCGTGACCGGTTCACCGCATTCCAGGCGAGCAAGCGCGGCGGGCGATTGACGGTGACAATGGCGGGGGCGGGGGCGGGTGCCGGGGCGGGGAACCGCGTCGTGCTGGGCGGGCGGTGCGTGACGGTGATCGAGGGCGCGTTTCTGCTGCCTTAACGATGCGTGCGATCAGCGTTTGCGGCGGCTCGTGCGCGTTGTCATCGGGTCGGGCTTTTTGGGCTTCACCCAGCCATCGGGCGGGGTCATGCGCTGCTGACTCGTGCCTAGTCCCATCGCGCCCGGTTGCTGGCGGACGAGGCCGGTGGGGTCGATATCCTGCTCATCACCGCCGGCACGCAACAGGCTGATCTGATCGCGCAGCCGCCTGGCCTTCTCGAAATCGAGCGCGACGGCGGCTTCCTCCATCAGGCGGGTCAGGTCGGCGATCGTCATGCCGCCTGTAACGCGCCCTCGGTCTCCGCGATCCAGCCACCGCCCAGAACGCGGTCGCCCCGATAAAGGACCGCGGCCTGGCCCGGTGCGACGCCATATTCGGGGGCGTCGAACACCAGCCGGTCGCCGATCATCGACGCGGGGACGGGTTTGGCCATCGAGCGAACCTTGACGCGCAGGGCACCGTCGAACGCGCCGAGCCGGTTGATGCCGTCGAGCCGCGCCGCCGACACCGCGAGCGCGGCGCGCGGGCCGACGACGACGTGGCGCGTCGCGGGATCGAGGCGGACGACATAGAGCGGTTCGG
>JAPKCG010000259.1 GCA_028823055.1 Sphingomonas bacterium | reverse complement strand
CGCCACGACCCGGTCGAGCGCCGCTCCCCGTGCCGCAGTCCAGTCGCCCGGGCCCGCAGCGGCAGTCATCCGGTGTTCGGCATGGGCATCGCTGCGCACCGCGCCGGTCGGCCAGTCGGCCGGCCCGTCCGACGTCCCGGTCGCGCTGCGCACGGCCGCCAGATACCCGCCCCAAGCATTCGCCCAGGGTAATCCCGTCGCGATCAGAAAGATTGCCGCGACACTGACCCACAGTCCCGCGACCGCATGCGTATCGCGCCAGAACAGCCGCCGCCCCTGCCGCAATCGTGGGTAGATCACCCCCGCCAACCCGCGATTCCCACGCGGCCACCAGAGATAAAGCCCCGTCAGCAGCATCGTGATCGCCCAGCATGCCGCGATCTCGACGAGCCAGCTGCCCGGATTACCGCCGAGGAGCGTGCCGTGCGCGCGCGATATCCACGGCATCAATCGCTGCTTCTCGACCACCGCCCCCATTAGCCGGTCGCGATAAGGGTCGACGTAAAATCGGGACTGAACGCCATCGGCGGTCGCAAGCACGCGCACCGCGCGGTGCGGATCGGTCGGCAGTTCATACCGGTCGAACCGCGCGCCCGGCCTGGCCGCGAGCACCGTCGCGACGATCGCCCCCGGCGACGCACGCGACGCGCCGGTGTTAAGATCATCGTATTTCGCCTCGATCGCCGCCTCGATCTGCGGTTTCCACAGATAGATCGTACCCGTTATCGACAGCCACAGAATGAAGGGCAAGCAGAACAGCCCGGCATAGAAATGCCAGCGCCACACCGCATTATACCACCGCGTGCCCGGAGCGTGGACGCTCATCGCCCCACCTCTCTCAACGACCTGACCCTCACAACGACCAGCTCAGGTCCGCATGGACGCTGCGCTGGGGGAAGGGGTGAAAGAGGAAATAACGGTCGTTATTGACGTTATCGACGCCCAGGCCGAGGTGATAATGCCGACCGACGCGGAACACCGCGCGCAGATCGACGACGAAATATTTGTAGAAGCCCTGATAGGTGTTGCCGATAAAGTCGCTGTTATCGAGGGTGCCGTAAAGGCGGCTCGAATAACGCGCCGCCGCGGTCAGCGCGACTGCATCGACTGGCCGCCAGGTGCCGACCAATGTGGCCTTCCAGCGCGGAACGGTCGGCAATTGCTTCCCCACCGCCGCAGGGAATGCGGTATTCCGCCACGTTTCGCTGTCGGTGTAGGTAACACTGCCAGTCAGGTCGACACGAGCGATCACATCGGTTCGCGCCACCGCCAGCTCGACGCCCCGCGCGCGTGTCCGGTCGACATTCTGGACGAAGTTCGCAAAGATGGTGGTGCCGTTAAGCGGCCCGGTTTGCGAAATCAGCGCGTCGCGGATCGATTCGTTGAACAACGACAGCCTCGCGGTGCCGTGCGTATCATGATGTTCGACGGTCAGCTCCTCCGACAAGGCCTGTTCGGGACGTAACGTCGGATTGGGCACCGCAGGCACGGGGTTCGTCACGACCTGATACAGCTCGGCGACGGTCGGGAAACGGTAGGCTTTCCCGAACGAGGCGCGCAGCGTCAATTGCGTGCTCGGATCCCAGGCGAGCGACGCCTTTGGACTGAAACGGTTCGCGGTCAGTTCGGGTTGGTTCGCGGCGATCGCGGGCGTGGCGGAGAAATTGACGCCGTCATAAGCGCGCCACCATTCGTATCGCCCGCCCACCGTCAGCGTCACCCGCGGCAGCAGCGTCCACGCATCCTGTGCCCATAACGCCGCCGTGCGCGTCTTGCCGAGCGATTGGAGAAGCAACGCGCCCTGCCCGCCGCGCAGCCAGTCGGACGTCGCATAGCGATTGCTCGCCAGTTCGAACCGATCGTAATGCGCGCCGACACCGATGATATGCGCGCCCGCCGCATCGAGGCGATATGCGGCCTTGGCATCCGCGGTCCGCCAGCCCGTCCCGTCGAGCCGCGTGATCGTCCCCGCGCCGCCGTTCAGCGCACCGGGCAGCGCGGACGTCGGCGTGCGCTGAATATCCTCGGCGAAATCGTACAGCGTCCCGATCACCTGCCAATCGAACCGCTTACCCGTCCCCGCCAGCGAGAGCGCGTGCGACCAGTGACGTTCGTCATAGCGATAGGTGCCGCTTGCGAAGTTGCTGCCTGAATAGACGGGCAACCCCGTCGTCACGCTGGCCTGATAGCTTTGCGCGCGCGCTTTGCTATCGTTGACGAACAAACCGCCGACATAAGTAAGGCGTAGTGCCGATGAGAGATCGAGCGCTGCCTTGAGCTTTGCACGGTCCTGCCGTTTATGTTCGATCCCGCTCGCACCGATGATGCGGATCGGCTGGCCGACGCGGTTGAGCGCATCGAACCCGCCGGTGACCGATGCAGCGTTCGGCGCGGTCGTCGTGACGAAGAGCACCGGCTGACTGTTGCTTTCAACCCGGTCATAGCTAGCGAACAAAGCGAGCGGCCCGATCCGGTCGCCAAGTGTCGCGCCGATCTGATAGGCGGGCAGCGTCTGATGGGTGTCATATTGGTCGTAGCGCTGGATACCGGTCGCGGCAGTCACTGTCGCCTCCAGCCTGTCGGGCAACCGCGTCGTGATGTTGACGACCGCGCCGATCGAATTGCCCGGATAGGCCGCGGAAAACGGCCCGTACAGGACGTCGATCCGCGCGATCTCCTGCGGGCTGACCAGGCCCCAGCGCGGGCTGGCCAACGTGTTGTTATTGCCGATCAGCGCCGACAGCAGCGCGCCGTCGGCATAGATCAGGCTGCGTGCGCTCGCCCCCAGTCCCGATGTTCGCGTCGCGAGCGGGGCCTGTGTGTCGCCGATATTGCGTTTGCGAACGACGAGGCTGGGAAGGTATTTGACGCTGTCCTCGACATTGATCGCGTTGATCGTCGTCTGGACCTCGGCGGCGGTGACTTTCGCGCTGGTCGAGGGCGCGTTTTCCATTGCGTCCTGCTGTTTTTGTGCGGTGACGAGGATGTCAGCGGAGTCCAGCGTGCGCTGGTCGTCTTCTGCCAGCGCGGGCGCGGCGAGCACGAGCATCGGGAGCGACGCGCCGATCAGCGCGCGGATGTGGGAAGTCATTAATGGTCCTTCGAATCTGAATCGCGAAAAGCCCCGGCGGTGTCGCGGAGGGGCATTGAGCTTCAGACGAAGGCGGGCGGTCCCGTCTGTGGTGGCGGCGGTGCGGCCAGGCCGTGACCGATCGTCGCGATCGCGGCGAGCCCCGGCGCGGCGCGGTCGATGATGCGCGCCGGTGCGGCGGGCAGGTCGATCGTCGGCAGGTCGGACGCGAGGCCGAGCCCGACAAAGGCGCAAGGGCGATCGGGATGCGATGGCGCACCGTCGGTATCGCCATGATGCGGCATGCCCGACATTTGGCCCGACATCTGACCAGCCGTCGTCATCGGCATGGTCATTTCGACCGGCCCGGTGCCCGTACAGATCGTCAGCCGCACCGCGCCGTCGGCGGCGGGCATCACCATCCATCCGCCCGGCACCAGCGCGCGCACCGCGAGCGCCAACGCGACGAGCGCGAGCATCAGCATGCGGTGGTTGAGCGACAGGCGGCGGATCGTGTCCATCGCCCCGCCCCATGCGCCGATGTTCACCCCCGCGCAACCGATCGCCCCCATCTCCGGGCATCGTTTTGGGCGCCGCGTCCGTCCACCGCGATCTCCCACCGGTTTCGCGCCACGTCCGGTCACGTCCGCCCTTTTGCGCGCCCGATCCCCGGTGTAGGGTCGCCCGCAATGGCGACCGCACCCATTCCCGCGCGCACCGCGCTCAACGTCCGACCGTTTTTCGAGAACAAGACCCGCGCCTTCTGGACGCTGCAGGCGGTCGGCTGGTCGGGCTATCTCGTCCTGCGCAGCGCCTCGACGATCGCGATCGTCCAGTCGTTTCAGCCCTTCATCCCGCTGATTATCGAGGCGATCGTCGGTTATTGCGTCACGCTGCTGCTGTCCGCCCTGTTCGGCTATTACCGCACGATCCCGCGCGTCGCAGGGCTGTTGCTGACCGTCATCACGCTGTTGATCGCGGTGCTCGTCTATGCGGTCATCGACGCCTTCGCCTTCAGCCTCGTCGCACAAGGCTCATCGCCCGGCCTGACGATCGGGCGGCTGCTCGCCGCGATGTACGTGACCTTCACCGTCCTGGCGGGCTGGTCCGCGCTCTATTTCGGGATCAATTTCTATCTGATCGTCGAGGAACAGATCGACCAGATGCACGACCTGACGACGCAGGCCTCGACCGCGCAGCTCGCGATGCTGCGTTATCAATTGAACCCGCATTTCCTGTTCAACACCTTGAATTCGATCTCGACCCTGGTGCTGCTCAAACAGACCGAACGGGCGAACGCGATGCTCAACCGGCTGTCGTCTTTCCTGCGCTACACGCTCGCCAACGAACCGACCGCGCACGTCACCGTCGCGCAGGAGGTCGAGACGCTGAAACTGTATCTCGAAATCGAAAAGATGCGGTTCGAGGAACGGCTGCGTCCGGTGTTCGAAATCGACGCGGCGGCCGAACGTGCCCGGCTGCCCTCGCTTCTTCTCCAGCCGCTCGTCGAAAACGCGATCAAATATGCGGTGACGCCGCAGGAGGAGGGAGCGGAAATCAAGGTCCGCGTGCAACTCGCCGGAGACCGGGTGCGGATCGCCGTATCCGACACCGGACCGGGCTTGAACGAGGGGCGGATCGGGTCAAGCCTTTCAACGGGCGTCGGCCTTGCCAATATAAGGGACAGGCTGTTTCAGGCTTACGGCCCGGATCAGCGGTTCGAGACGCGCTCGACCACGACTGGCGGGTTTTCGGTGGAGATCGAAATTCCGTTCCAGCTCGAAGACATGAATAGAGAGGCCGCATGACCATCCGCACCATCCTCGTCGACGACGAATCGCTGGCGATTCAGGGCATG
>JAPKCG010000258.1 GCA_028823055.1 Sphingomonas bacterium | reverse complement strand
GACTGGCAAATCTGTCATCATCAACGTCTGGGCATCAGCTTGCACTATCGAGCCATTCACTGACGCAGGAAGCGACATACTTATCACTCGAGCAATAAGCTCAACCTGCCTAAAGAAGTTTCCCGTAGAGTTAGATAGCGCATTTCCCTCTGCAAAATCCCAAGTCATGGGCAGCGACTGACGGCTAAAAGTGGCGCGTATTTTCTGATGAGCTGCGCCATTGTGCCATGAGCAGATAGTCGATGCGTTGTCGGCAAATTTTCCGACGCTCAGCGTCAAGTAGATGCTTACCGCCTCAGCGTACGCTCGGGCACCGAGACCATTTTCGCGCAAACTGATGTTATCATCCGGGAGCCCTGCAGCGACCGCATCGCGCTCAATCTCCAGCTTAGCCTCTTCAACAAGCTGGCTGAGGGTCGTGAGGGCCACGAGCTGGCGATCTGTAAAGAGATCGCCGAACGTCTTTAGTCCGTAATCGACCGTCCAGAAATTTCTCGGATCATTGGGCAGAGGTGTCGTCGGTCGCCATTCAGGGTTCGCTGAAAGTGCTACCGCCTCGTGGTGCGCATTCGGCGCCACATATGCTCGCCCACCTCTCCCTTCGGCGACAATCGCGATAAGGGACTGGTCCATACGCCCGGCCTGTCCGCTTGCTTTGACATACTCTGGCGTGATCGCTGCGTCCGAAAACAAGCATCTAAAGTGAGCGCCGCGCCCTGCTTTCGTTCCTAGTTTTGCCTTCTCGATTTCTGCTTTCGTACCGCCATTACGAATTCGGTAGGTTATGGTCTTTGCGACCTTGTCCACAATTGGTTCGATCCAGACCTCCTTCCCAGCCTTAACGCTCAAGACGAAGCTTGAGGCGATCGGGACCGCTACATTCGAGTATGCTGGGTCAGGACTCGGGACGGTGCGCGACCAAATCCATGCGATGGCTGTAGCCTCGCCAGCCCCATTCGCAGCATCAAGCTGAACGCCTGGATATAGGTGACCAATGCGCTCAACTGCGCGTTGGCGCATCCAGTCGCCGTAAAATTTGACGTCCTCAGAAAGTCCTTCGGCTTTCCGATAGAACTGCCGCTCGTTAACTTCGGGATGAACAGGTGATAGATCTTTGAATTTCGGAGGGATCTCAATCATTGCCTTGCCGATTGTGACTGCAACCGGATTGAGATCTGACCCAAAAGACGCCAAGCCAAGGCGCTGAGCTTCTAATGGAATAGATCCTCCACCAGAGAAGGGATCATAGGTCGAAGGCATTTTACCTCCACCGCTCTTCAATATTTCAGCACGGGCTCGCTCAAATACTTCCTCATTTGAGGAATTTTCCCAAACAACTAACTCCTCGATAATTTTGAATAGCCGCTGACGTTCGGCCTCAACCGCCTCGTCGGTCGGGAATTGGTCGGGCAAGCTCGATGGATCGTCGACTAACTGCGCGAACAGAACAGCGCGCGCTGCAGCGAGAGGTCTGCGCGCCCACCAAAGGTGCATCGTTGAAGGATGGCCGTGTCGAATGGATTTTTCGCGGGCCGATGCGGCGTTTATGGCCACCAACGGAATCGCGACCTCGATGAGTTTCTTTTTGTAGCTATTGGTCGAGGTCATAAACCAGCCTGTATGTTGCGGGGTGAATGGTCATTTCGCCACCTTCGCGGAGCGCGCGCAGACGGCTTCCCGTCATCTCGACAGGCGTACCCTCCGGGTTGAGCAAAATGAACGAATAGATTTCGGGTTTCTGGTCAACCAGGCCCCAGATGTCGGCTTCAATCTGAAGCGGTTCGCGCTCCAAGCAATGTTCCTTCGGATAGTAATGGCATTGGAGCTCGCCGCTCGATGACCGGCGTTCCCAAGGAAATTTGGTGGCGTTGGCGCGGCTGATCCAGCTCCCATCAGCATGGAAGAATCGGTCGTCGCCATCTGCTCTATAGCCTTGGGCCAGCGCGAAGCGCGCCATGATATTCGGTCGGGGCGGCTTTGGCGCTGGGCGTGGACGACTGACGACATCCGGCTCATCTTCAGGATCCCGCATATCGTCATTGTCCGCTTCGTCGTCGTCCGAGGGCGGAGACGCCGGCATGTCGTCTCCATCTTCGCCCCCGACGGCATCGCTCTCACTGACGGCGCTCTCGCCAGACGAGTCATCGGCCTTGAGCATCGACGGCGAGATAGGATCAGCATTGTCCTGGACCGCTGGACCGTCCTGGTCAGTGACGACCATCGCTTCCGGGGCCAACGTAAAGTTTTCCTCGAGGTACGCCTTGATGTCGTCCGGCGACCGCTCGAACGCATAGGCCAGAGCGGCTCGGATATCCGGGTTGAGGGACTTTCCGATTTCCTCGGGGACGCGCTTGGCGAGCTTGGCCTTAGACAGCAGGCTGACGAACAGTTTGCGGTCAAGCCAAAGCAGATCCGTCAGGCGTGCCGTCCCTGCGGGCACTCCCTCCAGATAAGGAACGACCTCAAGCTTTGGCGCTGCCACCCATATGGTGTCTGCAATCACCTCAGCCAGAGCCCGCACGCGTTCGGTCTCTTCGGGTGTAGCCAGCTCGACCCTGCCGAGTTGCGTCCCGAAGGCTGTCATCCAAGGCCGTCGATCCTCGAGTCCCGGAAAAAGCGGAGATTGGTTGAAGCGCTCGTCGCAAACGGCCGAAAGCGCGGGCAATCCTGAAAACGGCGGCGCCTGAACGAGTTCGGCCGGCAGCCGCTGGAGATCCGCGGTCTTTCGTTTGACCCAGTCGTGGAGATGGCTCCACCGTATCAGCGTCTGCATACTGAGCGCGTAGGTCAGCGTTTCAACCGGCGCCCACTCCCCTATCAAGTTCACCCAGTGCCCGCACTCCTCCCAGATGCGGATCGGGTATCGAACCAGCAGCGTCCTCACCCGACGGCCGTCCTCCGCTGACAGCACGACGCCCGATGGCAAAGTCGCGAGCCACTGCATCGCGAGATCCACGGACGGACGATCTGCTACGCCGATCCGATGCCAGAGCGTGAGATCGGCGACCGACCCACGGATCAATGCTGCGCCAGGGACATCCTCTTCATCACCGGTGAGGAACACCGAAGGTGTAGTCACCCAAGCGCCATCTTGCGACAGGATCAGCTTCTCGGCCTTGAATACCTCCCTGATATTCTGGGCGTCAGCGGTCGAGCAGGTGTCCAGCATCTGGTCCAATCGCCGATACCATTTCTCGACCTCCTGAACCGGTGGCTTGGTGGATTTGGCAAGCGCGCGCAGCCGGTCGAGTAGCCTGGCAGGCCCGGTCGGCGATCGCCGAACACCAAGCAAATCCAAGAGGGGGCGTGTTGATTCCCGATCGAGCAGACCATGAACGAACGGCTCGACGTCGATGAGCGACTCTGTCTCGGACGTGCGGCGCAGCAGCTCGGACGGAACCTGGACCACATTGCGGGTATCTGGGAGGCACGGCTTGTCACGAAGTTTGAGCAGCCATTCGGACAGAAGTGGGTCGGATGTCAGCGATCGCGTGCTGCCAGTGGTGGCCACCTGCAGAATACGGGCGCTCGAGCACCGCGACCAATATCCTTCGCGTTGGCCAAGGATGCGGGCGGCCACCTTGGCCCAGACGCCGGGATCCGTGGTGGCCGACGCCTCCCAATGCTTCCAGTACGACGCCTCGAAATCCCAATCTTCGATGACAAAATTGTCCGTGACGTAGGGATAATACAGCGCACTTTTCAGGCCCCTGGCCTGGGCGTCCGCCAGAAGCCGCGAGCGCGAGTAAATCGATCCCCGCCTGGCCACAAAAGGCGCGAATGTCTGGAGGCCAGAGCGACCTGAACCGACCCAACGCTGCCAGTCTTCCCGCGTGCAGGAGGTGAAGCTCGACACGTAGTCGGGGTGCAGAAGCTGGGTTTCCTGGACAGCTTCCGGAAGCAGATCTTCGAGCGTGCCATCATCATCGATGAGGACCGTCTTGGCGATAGGACGAAGCTTCCGATCTGCGCACGCGTATCGAAAGGATGCCCCCGCCGTCGCACCCAGCTTGGCCGCAATCTGGGCGATCTGTACGCACTCGGTCATTTTGGGCTGACCGGTATTGAAGTAGTCGGCGGCCACTCTTTCGACGACTGCGTTAACATCGCTGGTGTCGGAAAGGCCGATCTTCGCGAGAACGGCAAACGCCGTTTCCACGACGTCGGAGCTTGTGCCTGCGCCATCGCCCTTGTCACGGCGCTGATCGGCGAGAAAACGCGTCCAATTCTGGTTCAGGACAATCAAATGCGCGGCGAGGAACTCCCAGTCATCGTCAGACTGAAGAAGCTTCTTCTCACCAAGCCGGACAACCTCGGATGCCGAATAGAGGACCTCCTTACCCTGGACGGGGACGATCCTGAGGCGATCGGCATCCCGGCACTGATAACCGGTGACGTCAGGAGCGATGTAGGACCACAGGTTCAGCAAATTACGCCAGGTCGCCGGGCGGGGCAGATGGTTTGTCCGCAGGCGGTCGAGCAGGTCAGCTTTCGCGAAAGCCTCGACCAAGCCCCAGTTTACAAGCTTTGTGCGATCCTTGGCTGAGACGTGACGGCAAAGCGCCGGCCTCGACTTCTTGTCGAGTAATGCCATCGCTTGGTCGGCAGGCCATATCTCAAAGATCGGCAAGGGCATGACGATCGCGCTCTTGGCAGGCAAGAGTTGGCCGTCTTCCGTCAACAGGATCGGTTGCTCCGCCACGACTTCGTCAAAAGCCAGTTCGACAATCGCTCCACACGAGCCTTCGAGGGTGGCCGCTTCGCGATCCACGTCCGGCATCAGCCCATAGGCTGTCGCGCGATCCAGCGGGCTGGTGGTGGTCTGCTCCAGCCACTGCATCATCGCCCGGCCGGCCAGTTCACCGGCGCGCTTGAGCAGCCAACGGTTGGTCGGCGAAGTTTCTGGATCTTTGATCTTCAGGCGCGCC
>JAPKCG010000257.1 GCA_028823055.1 Sphingomonas bacterium | reverse complement strand
GAAAAGGTCATCAACCTGATGACCTTCATCGCCGAGGAAGTCCGCGACATCCTCGCGCGGCTGGGGGTGCGCAGTCTCGACGACATCATCGGGCGCACCGAATTGCTGCGTCAGGTAAGCCGCGGGGCGGAGCATCTCGACGACCTCGATCTGAACCCGATCCTGGCCAAGGTCGATGCGACCGATGCCGAGCGCCGCTTCAGCCTGTCGACCTTTCGCAACGAAGTTCCCGACAGCCTCGATGCGCAGATCATCAAGGATGCCGCCGCCGTCTTCAGCCGGGGTGAAAAGATGCAGCTGACCTATTCGGTCCGCAACACGCATCGTGCGGTCGGCACGCGGCTGTCGAGCGAGATCACCCGCAAATTCGGGATGAGCAAACTGGCCGACGGCCATGTCACGATCCGTCTGCGCGGTTCGGCGGGCCAGTCGCTCGGCGCATTCCTGTGCAAGGGCATCAAGCTCGAAGTGTTCGGCGATGCCAACGACTATGTCGGCAAGGGGTTGTCGGGGGGGACGATCATCGTCCGTCCCGCCGTGTCCTCTCCGCTGGCAAGTCAGGACAATACGATCATCGGCAACACCGTGCTGTATGGCGCGACATCGGGACGGTTGTTCGCGGCGGGTCAGGCGGGCGAACGCTTCGCGGTCCGTAATTCGGGCGCGTCGGTCGTGGTCGAGGGATGCGGCGCGAATGGCTGCGAATATATGACGGGCGGCGTCGCGGTGCTGCTGGGGGCGGTCGGGCGCAATTTCGGTGCGGGGATGACCGGCGGCATGGCCTTTGTCTACGATCCCGATGGCGCGTTCGAGACCAACGCCAATGCCGACACCATCACTTGGCGCCGGATCGCGACCGAACATTGGGAGGGCGTATTGTACGACCTTGTCGCCGAACATGCGTCGGTCACCGACAGCATATGGTCGCGCGGGCTGGTCGAGGATTGGCCGCGTATCGTCGGCGATTTCTGGCAGATCGTGCCCAAGGAAATGCTGACGCGCCTGCCGCACCCGCTCGATGAGGAGGAGAATGAAGCGGCCGACGCCGTCGCGGCGGAATAGCGGCAATGGCAATGGCGGCGGCGGCGGGGGCTGAACTGGCGACGGCGGCAATTATGGTGTAAGCAGCGTGACTTAGCTTCGTCAGGTCTGGCAAGTGCCCCCTTGGAGAATCTTTGATGCGTATCGTGTTCATGACCCTGATGGTCGCCATCGCTCTTCCTGCCGCTGCACAGGCAGCGCCGCCGCAGGCGTCCGACCGCACCGACGCTGCGGTGGCCGTGTTGCAAAGTCCGATCGTTCAGGATGGGTTGGCACGGACGATCACGCAATTGGCGGGCATCGTCATGGATACCCGCGTCGGTGGACTCGCGGTGTTGACCGATCCGGCGGAGGACGTTCGCCCGAACGATACGCTGGGCGATGTCGTGCGTCGTCGCGATCCCGAGGCCGATACGCATCTTTATGAAAAAACACGTCGATCGATTGCAACCGCAGGGGCGGTGGCGGGCGGTGTCGCGGGGCAGGTGGCGGCGATCGACCGCACCGCCGCCCGATTGCAGGCCGCGCTTGCACCGTTGCTCGCAATGCTTGGGTCGAACGATAACGCGCCCGACGGTCGATAGTTTTTTCCGAGGCGATGGGGCGGCGTTGACGGCGGCTCGCGCGCTTCGATGCTTGCCGCGATATGGCGCGCAGCGCTACAGCCTGTGCCATGTGGCAGCTTTATCAATTCCCGCTTTGTCCTTTCAGCCGCAAAGTCCGCCTGCTCCTTGGCGAAAAGGGTGTCGGTTATGAACTGGTGCGCGAATCACCCTGGGAACGGCGCGACGAATTCATCGATATGAACCCCGCCGGGGCCACCCCGGTGATGGTCGATGCCGCGAGGACCGGCGCGCCATTGATCGATTCGACCGCGATCTGCGAATATTTCGAAGAGACGGTCGACAAATCGGCGATGATCAACGGCACCGCCGCCAATCGCGCTGAAATCCGGCGGCTGGTGACGTGGTTCGACACGCATTTCTATCGCGACGTGACGAGCCTGTTGTTGCACGAACGGGTCGTCAAACGGATCGCCCAGCGCGCTGCGCCGGACGCGCGCGGCCTGCGGGAGGCGATGAAGGCGGCGGTCAGCCATCTCGACTACACCGATTATCTGCTCGACCATCGCAACTGGCTGGGCGGCGCGACGATGAGCCTTGCCGATCTGGCGGCGGCGGCGCAGATTTCGGTCGCGGATTATCTGGGCGGAATCGACTGGAAAAGCCATCAGCAGACCGCCCGCTGGTACGGCGGACTGAAGAGCCGCCCGAGTTTCCGTCCGCTCCTGTCCGAACGGATGGAATTGGTCGGCCCGCCGCCCGCACATTACGATAATGTCGACTTCTGACGCCGTGCCGACGATTCCGGTGCCAAATGGCGGGCGTCTGTTCTAACCGTGCCGCTGCGATGCCGCGCATCGTCGACGATCAAGCAACCTGCAGGCCGAATGGCGCGTTATGGAGGGATGAACCGTTTCGCTCTCGTACTGATTGGCGCTGCCTTGACCACTGGCTGCAGCAAGCAGGAACGCTCGCCCGCGCCCGACGACACGACCGCAGCCGTGTTTACGCCGCCGCGAATGGCCCCGCCGACGCCGATCGAGGGGCAGGGGCATGACACGCCGCTGACCGCCTATATCGGTCATTATCCGCGTGATGCGGTTGACGGGGTCAGCTTTTTCGACCGCACCGAAGTCGCCAATTCGCTGATTTCGGCCGTCGGCGATCCCAAGCTCAGGCACATGATCACCGGGCGTGCAGGGGTAACCGTTCCGATCTTTCGGTACGACGGCAAGATTGCGGCGCATGGCTGTGAGCCGCATAATTGTGACGCACATAACTGGACGTTTCTGATGGCGGCCGATGGCAGCGGCGCGACGGCCTGTTTCCACGATGCCGCCGCAATGGGGAACACCAGTCGGTGGTATAGCAACGATGCACCCGTTTCGCGGGCGGGCGCCTGCCCCCAGGTTTGACGGCCCGGATTGACCGTCGCCGGTTGCGTGCCGCTTGCTCGGTCAATCGATTGAAAACTCTACGATCGATGGCACGGCGGCACGCCGGTGTGCATATCGCCATTATGCGATCGGCGTGACGGGCACGGCGGCTGCGACGGTCATGGCGGCGAAAACGAGCGCACCGACGAACGAGATTGCGATATGCTGAGCGGACTGAAAACGAGTGGCCATTGGGTATCTCCTGATTTTGCCACCGGACCATCCGGCGGGGATATCAGAAGCTTTGCATTCATCGTGCCAGTTTTGCTAAGTCACTGACAACAAGCAATTGGTTCATCGTAAGTTCACGGCATCGGTGAATTTCACCATCGTGACTGTGCAAATAGCGCCAGATTTAGGCGACACACACCTGATCGCGGCCATTCGCCTTCGCAGTATAGAGCAGCCGATCGACGCGATCGAACGCGATGGCGGTGGGCTCGTCGGGCTGGACCGCCGTAACGCCGATGGAGATCGTGACGGCACCCAGGGGTTTATCGGTGTCGCGATTACGGAACCGTTTGCTCCCGATCGCCGCACGGGTCTCATCGAGCAGCTTTGACGCCGCGATCAGGTCGAGGCCTGACAAGAGTATGACGAATTCCTCACCGCCGTACCGCACCACCATATGATCGGCGCAATGGTCGGCAAGCGTTTTGCCAACCGCACTCAAGACCCGGTCGCCAACCGCATGGCCGTGATCGTCGTTGACACGCTTGAACCGATCGATGTCGCATACTGCCAGGCAGTAAGGACCAGCGGCGGGGTCGCGCCCCGCGAACGCTTCTTCGAACGCGCGACGATTGAGCAGGCCGGTCAGCAAATCGCGACGTGCATGGTCGGTCGCCTCCGCCAGTTTGCCCCGCAACGCCTCCGCTTCCGTCGTCGCCTGCGCCAGCCGCGATTCGGCATCGTTGACCCGGCTCAGCATGGCGCCGGTGATCCGCGCGATATCCTTGATACCCGTACCCCCCCGCGATCGCGAGATTTCCGCGGCGCTCAGCGCCAGATCGCGACCGAATCCACGCGTTTCGTCGTGTATGGCGCGCATCATCGTGGTAAAGCCGTCGACCTGGCGTGAGGTGTCCGCAACCAGTTGCTGCGCTTGCTCCTCGGGCGACGGGGCCGGGGACAGAGACGGGGCCTGCGCCGCCAATGGTGCGCCCATCGCAACCTCTGCCCCCAGCACGGCGGCATCGCTGCTGAGCAGCCGAACGCCACCATCGGTCAGCCGCGCGACCGCTGCGGCGATCGGGCTGTCCGGCTGCGAAAGTACGTGATGGGCAAAGGCATAATTGACCGGGTCAATGTTCAGACCTTGGTCGGCAAGAAACCGTCCGATCCGATCGAACAGATCGTCATGCCCTTTCACCTGATGTCTCGCGAGCGCACCTCGCATTGGCCATTCCCCGATTCAATCTGCGCTCGGGTTAGCGGCCAATTGTTATCATCACGTTTCCGAGAAGTCCGCTTTCTGTCCCCGACCTCAGCTTTTACGCAACGCCTTGACCGCGGCAAGGGTCGTTTCGACATGCCTGTCGGGGCTAAGATCGTCATGAACGAACTTCACCCGGCCGTCCTGACCGATGACATAGCTGGTGCGACGCGTCGCGTTATTGCCGTTGATCTCATGGTGAAGGTCGACATCATATCCTGCGACGACCTTCGGCCCCGCGCTGGCGACCGCGAATTTGCCCGCGCATTTTTCCTGGCTGAAGCGTTGCAGCGTCGGGATATTGTCCGCCGACATGCCGATGACGGTCGCGCCCGCCGCCTTGAACTGGTCGCTTGCCTCGGCAAAGGCGTGTGCTTCGGCGTTACAGCCGCCGGTGAACGCCGCGGGGAAGAAATAGAGGACGACCGGGCCTTTTTTCAGCTGCTGTGCCAGATGGACGGTG
>JAPKCG010000256.1 GCA_028823055.1 Sphingomonas bacterium | reverse complement strand
GGCCTGCGCGTCTATAATCGCTATGGCCGCCGCGACAATATGTACAAGGCGCGGATCAAGATCCTCGTCCATGAAATCGGCGCAGACGATTATCGACGCCAGGTCGAAGAGGAATTCGCGCAGGTGAAACTGCTCGGCATCGATCCGCCTGCTGCCGAACTGGCGCGGATCACCGCGATGTTCGCCGAGCCTTCCTATGAAATCGATGCGGTTGATGACATCGATCGCGGCGATCCCGATTTCGCGGTCTGGGTCGACCAGAATGTCGTCGCGCACAAACAGCCCGGCTATGCGATCGTCAACATCAGCCTGAAGCCGGTAGGCGGTATTCCTGGCGATGCCTCCGCTGATCAGATCGACCTGATGGCCGACCTTGCGGAAAAATACAGCTTCGACGAATTGCGCGTGACGCACGCGCAAAACATCGTCCTGCCGCATGTCCGCAAGGCTGATCTGTACACGCTTTGGCAGACGCTTGATAACGCAGGTTTGGCATCGGCCAATCTCGATCTGATAAGCGACATCATCGCCTGCCCCGGCCTCGATTATTGCAGCCTCGCCAATGCGCGTTCGATCCCCGTTGCGCAAAAGATCGCGACCCGGTTCGCCTCGCTCGACCGGCAGCGTGATCTGGGCGAATTGAAGCTCAAGATTTCGGGCTGCATCAACGCCTGTGGTCATCATCACGCCGGGCATATCGGCATCCTCGGCGTCGATCGCAAAGGCGTTGAGAATTATCAGTTGCTCCTCGGCGGGTCGGGAGGGGAGGATGTCAGCCTCGGCAAGATCACCGGCCCCGGTTTCTCGGAAGACGGCATCGTCGATGCGATCGAGCGCGTGACCGACCGCTATGTGAGCTTGCGCGAGGATGGCGAACGCTTCCTCGACACCTATCGCCGCGTTGGCATGGAGCCGTTCAAGGAGGCGATCTATGGTTGAGGCCATCAGTTTTCGTAACGACGCTGCGTCGGCAGAGCCTGCGATCACGCTCGATGCGTTCGTCGCAGAACAGGCTAATGCGACTGCGGTACGGCTGGAGCCGGGCGACGATGCGCGCGCGTTGATCCCTTATCTCGATCGGGTGTCGCTCGTCGAGGTCGGTTTTCCCAGCTTTCGCGATGGCCGCGGTTATTCAGCGGCGCGTATCCTGCGTGAGGCGGGATACGCGGGCGAACTGCGTGCCGCAGGAGACGTGCTGGTCGATCAGCTCCCGTTTATGCGCCGCTGCGGTTTCGACACTTTCGCCCCCGATGCGCCAATCGACGCAGAAGTGCTACGCCGCAGCCTTGATCGCTATGACATTCATTATCAGCGCGCCGCCGATGAAACGGTGCCGGTGTGGAAATTGCGTCATGGGTAATGCACTTCGCAAGCCCGACACGATCGACGTCACCCCCGCCTTTACACAAGCGGATGCCGACGCGCTCAACGCGCGGTTCGATGGCGTCGACGCGCCGACGATGCTGAGCGCGCTGTTCGGCGAGGGGTTGCTGGGCAAGACCGCCGTCGTCTCGTCGTTCGGGACCGAAAGCGCCGTCCTGCTACATCTGGTTGCAAAGGCCGATCCCACCGTCCCCGTCGTTTTCGTCGACACGCTCAAGATGTTCCCTGAAACGCTCGCCTATCGCGATACGCTGGTCGCGACACTGGGGATCGAGAATAGCTGGACGGTCGAACCTGATCCGGCGGCGATCGCGGGTCAGGATGAAAAGGGAATGCGCTGGTCCTACGATCCCGATGGCTGTTGCGAAATCCGCAAGGTCGAACCGCTGGCCCGCGCCAAGGTGGGGCTCGATAGCTGGATCTCGGGGCGCAAAGCGTTCCAGTCGCAAACGCGCCAGAATATCGCTCGCTTCGAGGTCGAGGACGGTCGCATGAAGGTCAACCCGCTGGGCGATTGGGTTAAGTCCGATCTCGAAACATATTTCGGGCAGCACGACCTTCCCCGCCATCCGCTCGAAGCCCAGGGCTATCCGTCGATCGGGTGCCAGCCCTGCACTAGCAAGGTCATGCCCGGCGAAGATCCGCGCGCGGGCCGCTGGCGCGGCTGGGACAAGGTGGAATGCGGCATCCACGTATCGACGCCGGGTGAGGACCCAATTTTCTAGATCCTTTCGGGATCGAAACGGCCCCGGAAGATTTCTGTCTTCATCGGCGCAGCGGTACGGCCGACAGTCAGGGGCGCAGCATTGCCGACTTCTCCCTACGCTATCATCGGCCTTTTGCTGGCTACCCTGATCGCGGGTTGTTCACGCGATGCAGGCAATCCGGCACCGCCACGCGCCGACACGCCCGCGCAATGGCCAGCGCAAACGTCGAGTATCGTCGTGCCCGTGACCAGCAATCTCGATGCGTTGGCCCGCGGGTTGGAGAAACAAATTCCGAAGACCTTATGGCGCATCGACGAGCATAAGGACGATTGCGTTCCTGCCCAGCGTGTCGATATCGGCATCGCAAAGCTAAAGGTGCTGCCCAAACTGGGTTGTCGGATCGTGGGGCAAGTTACCCGAGGACGACTGACGCTGGGCGGCAGCGGCGATACGCTCGACATCAGTTTTCCGGTCAACGCGGTCATCGGCGCGCGGGACGTCGGCGGCGTCGTGAAAAAGCAGGATGCGACGGGCTCGGCAATCGTCCACGCGACGGCGAAGCTCGGCATCGTCGGCAATTGGCGACCGACCGCAGAAGTCGATATTCGATATGACTGGACGAACGAACCGGGCATCAACATCCTTGGCCAACGGATAGAATTCGTCAGAAAAGCCGACGAGCGGCTGAAGCCCATTATCGCCAAGCTCGAACGCACATTGCCCGATGAACTGGCGAAGCTGCATCTGCGCCAGGAATTGGCGGGTGTGTGGCATCAGGGTTTCACCTCGCTATCGCTCAATCGTAACGATCCTCCCGTCTGGCTCCGCGTAACACCGAAAGACCTGGGCGTCGGCGGGTATAATGTTTCTGGACGGACGCTGGAATTGACGCTGGCCGCGCGGGCATTGACCGAAACTTTCGTCGGCGAGCAGCCCGCCGATCCGACACCGACGCCGCTACCGCCGCCTGCCCGCACGGTGGGGCGCGAAGGGCTTAATTTCTACATTCCGGTCCTAGCCGGTTATCGTGAGCTTGAGCCCGTCGTCCAGCGCGCGCTGACGAAACTCGCCGCCAAGGGGATCGATCTGACCGGGATCGGCCCGGTCGACGCCGAATTCGGCAGAGTGAAAATCTATGCGACGACGGCTGCACATTTGGCGGTCGGCGTAGAAACCAAGGTCAAAGCCCGGGGCGTCGGCGCAGCGACCACGAAGGGCGTGATCTGGCTGACCGCCATCCCGTATAACGAGAGTGATTCCCAAATCCTGCGCGCGCGCGATATTAGCATTGCCGGCAAGACCGACAGCCGTATCGCCAATATCCTCGTCGCGCTGTTCGACGATACCGCTGTCGTCGAGAGCATCCGAACCGGGCTGACCCATGACTTCGCCCCCGACTATGCCAAGATTCTCGCCAAGGCGAAGTCCGCGATCGGAGAGCGGCGGGAAGGCGATTTCATTCTGTCCGCGACGATCGACCATGTCACCAACGGTCAGGTCAAGGTTACCGGGCAAGGCCTGTTCCTGCCGGTGAAGGCAACGGGCAAGGCGTCGATCGCCTACGCCCCCCGGTAACCGTCAATATTCAGCCAGATCCGAGAATTTCGTGATCGTCGGATCGAACTTCATCCGGACCTTGCCCGTCGCGCCGTGGCGCTGTTTCGCCACGATCAGTTCGGCGAGGCCATAGACCCGCTCCATCTCGGCGGCCCAGGCGTTGTGATCTTCATGGACCTTGGCACTGTCGCCCTCGACCGGACGCTTGGGCTCCTTCGATGCGACATAATAATCCTCGCGATAGACGAACCAGACCATGTCGGCGTCCTGCTCGATCGACCCTGACTCGCGCAGATCGGACAGCATCGGCGTCTTGTCCTCACGCTGTTCGACCGCACGGCTGAGCTGCGACAACGCCAGTACGGGGACGTTCAGATCCTTCGCCATCGTCTTCAGGCCCCGGCTGATTTCGGAAATTTCCTGGACGCGATTGCCGTCCTTGTTTTTACCCGATCCGGTCAGCAGCTGGAGATAGTCGACGACGACGAGCCCGATTTCATTGTTATGACGCCGCTGAAGCCGCCGGACCCGCGTGTGGAGCGCGCCGATCGTCAGCCCGCCGGTATCGTCGATGAACAGCGGCAAACTCTCAAGCTCCGCTGCTGCGGCGGCAAGTTGACCGAACTCGGCGCGGCTGATCTTGCCCATGCGCAGCGACTCGGATGAAATCCGCGATTGCTCGGCGAGAATACGCGTCGCAAGCTGATCAGCGGACATTTCCAGGCTGAAGAATGCAACCTTCGCCCCGACCGAATCGGCTGGCGCGATGCCATCGGCCATGTCGCGCATCCAGCGACGCGCCGCATTGAACGCGATGTTCGTCGCGAGCGATGTTTTGCCCATACCCGGACGCCCGGCGAGGATCATCAGATCGGAATGATGCATCCCGCCGATCTTGGCGTTGATGCTGTCGATACCTGTCGTGACGCCCGACAGATTGCCGCCAGAGTTGAGCGCGCGTTCGGCCATCTTGACTGCCGCCGTGGTCGCCTGCGCAAAGGTTTTGACCGAATTTTCGGTGCTGCCTTCCGCTGAAACCTTGAACAACTCCTCCTCGGCCTGTTCGATCTGGGCACGCGGATTGACCTCTTCGCTCGTGTCCATCGCGCGATCGACCAGCGTCCGCCCGACGCTGACAAGCGCGCGGAGCATCGCAAGGTCATAGATTTGCTGCGCGAACTGACGCGCGCCGATCAGGCCTGCGCCGCTACCCGTCAGCCCCGCGAGATAGGCGGGGCCGCCCAGTTCCTTCATCCCCTCGTCCGCGTCGAACATCGGACGCAACGTCACGGGCGTCGCGAGCA
>JAPKCG010000255.1 GCA_028823055.1 Sphingomonas bacterium | reverse complement strand
GCCAATAGTGGATCCGGCCCTCCGGCGTGCAGACCTCGCCCCCCAGCCCCGCTGCGGACGGCCCGGCCTTCGCGGTGCATGCGCAGACCACCGACAAGCTGGTCATGGCGGCGGAGAATGGTCGATTCTACACGCTGGGTGCGGACAAATTGCCGGGTGGTCGTGGATTTGGCGAGCCGGTGCGGGCGATGATCGACCTTGATGGCAGCGTCGGGATCGTCGCGCTGCTGACGGCGCGTGGCCATGACAAGCTGCTCCTCGCGGCGTCCGATGGACGGGGGTTCATCGTTGCGACCAGCGATGTGATGGCGGAAACGCGCAAGGGCAAAACGGTGGTGACGCCGCGGATCGGCGCGAAACTGAACGTCGTGCGCCCGGTTGTCGACGGGGCGGATTATGTCGCCGCCGCAGGTGACAATCGCAAGATGCTGGTCTTTCCGATCGCAGAACTGCCTGAAATGAGCCGGGGGCAGGGGGTCCAGTTGCAGCGATTCCGCGAGGGATCGCTGTCGGATGCGACGACGTTCGTTTTTGCCGAGGGGTTAAGCTGGCCGATGGGCGGTGACACCGGGCGAACACGCACCGAGGCCGACCTGTCGCTATGGCGCGCGGCGCGGGGGGCGGCGGGCCGGACGCCGCCAACGGGCTTTCCGCGGGACAATCGATTCGGACGATAAAATTACCTGAAAATTTAGTCAGCCTTAATCAGGCGCAGGCTAGGGCAAGATAGATGGCTGCCCAAATGCCCCTGTTTCGCGAGTCCAACGCGCGTCTTCCCGACCCGATCGCGGTCGAGATTCTCGAACGGGGTTGCGAACTCGTGCCGCTGCCGGCTGCACATGTTGTCAGACGACATGACGGGCTCGAATTCGAGGCGGTCAATCAAGCTTACCGGCTCGCAGGCCTTGGTGCCAACCCGACCCGATCGCCGATGCTGGCAGCGCTTGGCACTACAATCTGTGAATTTCTCGATTCGGATGACAAACGGCGCGATATCGACTGGCAATTCGGCCCGGAGATCGATTGCCGCCATTATCGCGTGACACTGGCGCGGATCAGTCGGCGGTTGAAGGATCGCTGCGCGGTATCGTTTCTCGACCTGACACCGCAGGTGCTGACCGAACGGACGCTACGCCGGGAGATGACCACCGACAGCCTGACCGGGCTGCCCAATCGTGAAGGCTTCGCCGAGCGGATCGATACGGCGTTCGCGGCGGGCGAGCGTGTCGCGGTGCTATCGGTCGATCTGTCGCGGTTCGGGCGCTTCAACGCGTGTCTGGGTGCGTTGGCAGGCGACGAGTTGCTTATCACCGTCGCGCGCCGGGTTCGCGGCGCGTTGCGCGCGCGCGACACGCTGGCACGGATCGGCGGCAACGAATTCGCGATCCTGATGGCGATCGATCAGGACGACGACGAAGCCGAACGATTGGCGCAGCGTATCACCGATGCCTTCGCCACGCCGTTTCGCCTGACCGACTATAACCTCAACGTCGAAGCCGCGATCGGCATCGCGCTGGGGAAGACCGAGGATGTCGAGCCCGAAGAGCTGATTCGCCACGCTCAGTTCGCGACGAAACGCGCGAAGGAAAGCGGTCGCGCCGAATGGTATCAGAACAACGCGATGACCGTGGCGCGTGAATTGTTCGCGATGGAAACCGCGCTGCGCCATGCGGTCGAGAATGACGCACTGACGCTCCATTACCAGCCGATCTGCGACCTGACGACGGGCCGGATCAAATCGTTCGAGGCACTGGCGCGCTGGACCGATGTCGATGGCCGGGTTCTGCAGCCGAGCGATTTCATTCCCGTTGCGGAAGAAACCGGCCTGATCATCCCGCTCGGCCGCTGGGCGCTGGAAGAGGCGGCGCGGACATTGGCGGCCTGGGATCTCCGCGCGGGGGGCAATTGCGGTGCCTGCTTCGCCGTCAATCTGTCGGCGATCCAGTTGCAGCGCGATGCGATCCCCGAACTGCTCGACACGCTGACGACCCGTTACGGCCTGTCGCCCGAACGATTCACGCTCGAACTCACCGAAAGCGCGATCGTTTCCGATCCAGACCGGATCGCGGAGGTCATGCGCGCACTGAAGGAAGTCGGCACGACGCTGGCGATGGACGATTTCGGCACGGGCTATTCCAACCTCGCCTATCTGCAGCAATTGCCGATCGACATCCTTAAGATCGATCGCAGCTTCGTATCGGGGATGCTGGCCGACCGCGACAAGATCGCGATCGTTCGCGCGATCCTCAGCTTGTCGCAGGCATTGGGAATGAAGACGACCGCCGAGGGCATCGAGAGCAACGAACTGGCGCAGACGCTCGCGGGGCTGGGGTGCACCTATGGTCAGGGCTATCTGTTCTCGCGGCCCGTCGCCGAGGATGCGGCCTATTCGCTGTTCGTCGAAAGTAATCCGGCAACCACCTCGTCCGCAAGCTGATCGACGCGCGCGGCGTCGGGGAAGCCTTCCGCGATCCAGCGGGTTTCGATCATCCGCAGGGCGCCCGCGACGACCGGCCCCTTGCTCAGACCGCGTGTGACAAGCGCGCCGCCACCGATTGGCAGGCGCGGCGGGGACCAGTCGAGGATCGGTCCGACGGCTTCGCCAGCGAGCAACAGACGATCGGTGGCGATCATCGTCCCCTCCCGAAAGGCGAGCGCACGCGGTCCTTCCCCGCCCGGCCCATGTGTCGCATGCGTCAGCCGGCGACGATCATGTTTCGATAGTTTGAGCCGTGCCCCGACCGTGTCCGCCGCATCGGGGGGAAGCAACGCGGCAAGGCGGCGGATCGCAGCGGGCGCGACACCCGCCGCATCCTCCCGCGCCGCCAGCGCAGCCAGCGGCGCGGGGTCGGTGATTTCCGGCAGCACGGCGGCGAAGATACCGCGGTCGACCATCAGCGTGACGACCGCCACCGCCGCAGGGGCGATGAGCAGTTTGAGCAATTCGGCGGCGATCCGTTCCCGCGAGAGCGCCATCAGATCGTTCGCCCGCGCCGCGCACGCCTCCAGCCCCTCGGAATCGATCGCATCGCCGAACCGCGCGTGAAAGCGAAAGAAGCGCATAATCCGGAGGTGATCCTCCGCAATCCGCCGGTAAGGGTCGCCGATGAAGCGCACATGCCGCGCGGCGAGATCGTCGAGCCCGCCGAAATAATCGAACACCTCACCCGACAGCGGATCGGCATACAGCGCGTTGATCGTGAAATCGCGCCGTGCGGCGTCTTCGCGCCAGTCGTCGGTAAAGGCGACGACGGCATGGCGGCCATCGGTCGATACATCGTGGCGTAACGTCGTGACCTCGACCGGGCCGGAGGGCAGAATCGCGGTGATCGTGCCATGCGCGATGCCGGTCGGCACCGTCTTGATCCCCGCCGCACGCAGACGGTCGAGCACCTCGTCAGGCTGATGCCGCGTCGCGATATCGACATCGGCGGCGTCGATCCCGAGCAAGCTATCACGGACGATTCCGCCAACGTAGCGGGCGTCCTGCGCGCCGAGCGCCTTGATGAGCGCCTCCAGCCCCTCGCCGTGGCGGAACGTCGCATCGGGTAAGGTCACGCCCATCGCAGCCGCCGTGACAGGTTGACGATCATCGCCGCAGTCGCGCCCCAGATGCGGTGACCGTCCCACTCCATCTCGTAGAAATGCCGCTCGCGCCCCTGCCACATCGCGCTGGCGCGGCGGAGATTGGCGGGATCGAACAGATAGGCGAGGGGAACCTCGAAGACCTGAGCAACCTCCGCCTCGCTGGGGATCAGCGCCAGATCTGGCGGCACGACCCCGATGACGGGGACGATGTCGAAACCCGTCCCCGTGCGATAGCGGTCGGCGGTGCCGATCACGTCGACCCGGTGGGGAGGCAACGCGATTTCCTCCTCCGCCTCACGCAGCGCGGCGGCGATCACATCGCGATCGGTGGGGTCGATGCGGCCACCGGGAAACGCGACCTGGCCCGCATGGCGGCGCATCGTTTCGGTACGTTTGGTCAGAATGATGCCGGGATCGGTGCGATTGGTTACCGCGACGAGCACCGCTGCGGCGATCGGATCCGGGGCCGCCGCCAGTTCGAGTGAATCACCGGTAAGATAGATCGTCTGCGGGTCGGCATTCGCGAGCGCGTGCGCCAGCCGTTCGCCGAGCGTCACGCGGTCGGCTCGATCGGAAAGAAGACGCCGCCGCTCCAGATGCCTGGTTTGTCCCCGCCACCCGCGTTTCCGCCCTCAATCGCTCGTTCGGCGAGGTCGTAATAGACCGCGCGCGAGACGAGTGCCTCCAGCCCGCCACGGACGTGAAGATAGGGGTGGGGACCGTCGTCTCGCTCGACGAAGCGCAATGCGTGGTCGGGACCGGCGGTAACCAGATCGCCGGTGTTGAGGCGGAAGGCGAGGCGGGCATCGCGGCCCTCCCCCTCGGCCTTCATCTCGACCGCGACGAAAGGCGCATCCTCGACCGCGATATCAAGCTTTTCGACGGGGGTGACGAGAACGTGGCTGCCATCCGGCTCGCGCCGCAGGACGGTCGAGAACAGGCGGACCATCGATTCGCGCCCTATTGGCGAGCCTTGGTGAAACCACGTCCCATCGCGGGCGATCCGCATCTCGCTATCGCCGCAATGCGTGGGGTTCCATTTCTCGACAGGCGGCAGTCGACGTTCGGCGACCAGACGCGCAATCTCGGCGAGGGAGAGGGTGGCGAGGTCGGGGATGGGGTCCATCGGCATGCGTGCCGAGGTAGGGATTGAAGCGACTAGCGTAAAGCAGGCGGCGTTAATCCGCGGGGCCAAGGTGGCCCGTGACATTAGGAACGCGATCTCCCTTGGCGAGCAGGCGATGGCGTTCGACGGGGCCGGGCAGGCGCCAGCCGCCGGTAAGCGCGGCGGAGAAGCCGAAAAACCGGGCATAATATTCCGGGTCGCCGATCAGCATCATCGCATCGTCAAGCGCCTCGCCATGCGCGGCAAGCAGCGCCCGCGTCATTAGCATCCGTCCGATCCCGT
>JAPKCG010000254.1 GCA_028823055.1 Sphingomonas bacterium | reverse complement strand
CGCTGGCAAGGGACACGCCATCGGATCGCAGGAACGTGATGAACGAATTGACTTCGACAACGGGGCTTCCGTCGGAATGAAGGAGAGAAGGGAGAGTTGTTTCGGGTAAGTATTTGATTGCGTCCTGCTTTATGGCGTCATCAAGCGCAGGCCGGATCATCATCCCATCAACAAATATAGGCTCGACGCCGAGCCAAGGATCGAACGGAAAAAGATGCACTGAATCCTCGATATGTCACTGGGCGCTTCCGCTTTATTGCCCCGACCCGATCGATGATGGGGCAATATCCATAGCCCGTCAAAGAGAATGAATCGTCTCAATGGCGACATAATGGCTGTGTATCGCGAACCAACCTCAAGAGATCCGCGAGCTGCCGCGATGGTGCCTGCGCCTAATCGTCTTGGTCGAGGCGCGCGCCGCGCCCCGGCTGCACACCGTCGAGGGGCTCTGGCGCCGTGGGACCAAGGCGAGGCCGGGACGGATGACTGACTTCATTCGCAACGAGGGGCCTGTCCCCCCGCGTGAGGTCGATCGCATCTGGAACACCGCGCCGACCGACCTGATCCGCTTCCAGGACGTCGCCGCCTCGATCCCGATCGAAGATCGACCGACGATGAAAGACTGGATCGACCGCTTCAACGCCGGCGTCGCCGCGATCGAGCGTCCGCTGCTGGCAGCCTGACCCAATCACAGGATACCGACATGACCGAAACGCCTACACTGGCAAGCCCTGACGAGCGCCTCGCTACGATCGCCCGGCTCAACGACCGTTGTCGTCAGGGTCTCGACCGTACCGCTCGGATTCTCATCACCCGCGCCTGTCTCGGCACATTCGCAGATAACCGAGCCGCGGAAATCGTCGCCCAGGCGGAGATTCTCATTGCACTTCGCGGATACCAGTTTCGCGATGCCGAGGCCGATGAGCGAGACCGGGGCAATTTCGACTACCGTGGTACGACCGTCTATTTCCGCATCGACTATTACGATGCCGCGATGGAGTACGGTTCGGAGGATCCTGCCGACGCCAGTCAAACCCCACGGATGCTGACGATCATGCTGCGCGAGGACCTTTGACATGGTCTCGGACTCCTTGGCGGAACGGCGCGTCGATCTGATGACGTTGCTGGCGCCGGCACCGGTCGACGAGGACTGGGAGGCTGACAAAGCCGGTTGGCGGGCCTTTGTCATGGGGAACCCGACGTCCGGATACAGGCCCGGGAGCCGCCTCCAGGCGGCATGGCAGCGCGGGTACGACGCTGCGTCACGTAGCAGCGAACCCGTCGGGTTGATGCTGTGAGCCATGCCCACATTTGAAAGGATCGCTCCGATGCGTCGAGACGCCTCACCAGCGGCCACCCGCGCGCGCCGCGCCGATGTCCGCAATCCCATTCTTGCTCTGCCGTCAGCAACGCGCCTTGCCGAGCTCCATCCGTCCGTGCGGATCGAGCTGCGCACGCTCCTCCTCGACCTGCGCCGCGACGCCCAGGCAAGGGCGGACGATTGCTGGCGGCGCCACAAGGCTCCGATGGCAGCCTACTGGAAAGCGGTCGCGGTCTACGCCGGCCACATCGCCCGGGTGCTGCGATGATCCACAATCGGCGCATCGCAACCGTCACCGAGGCCGAGTTCAAGGAGCTCATCGCGATCGTGCGCGACCAGGCCGAGCCCCGACCGCTCAGCGACGATGATCGCTGGCGCGCGGATTATGCCGAGGACCAGCGCCGGCGACGGATCGTCGGGTATCAGCAGGATCTGTTCACCAGCACCGCGATCACGCACTACCGTCGAAGCCCTGCCGCGCCGATCGTGGAGCGGCCGCCAGTTGAAACGATCGCGGCGAAGCTGGACCGCATAAAGGGCGACCGGCGTGCGACCTTTGGCCCGCCGCGCAGCGACCGCCCATCGATCCTGACGCAGCGCCAACGGCAGACGATCGTGCGCGGTGCCGCCAACTGGCTGAACGTGCGCCAACGGGTGACTCTGATCGATGGCCCAGGCGCGGTTGACCCTGCCTTTGGTCTCCAACGCTATCTCGGCCGACATGGCGTAATCTGGCGCCTATGCGGCTCGACCTTCGCGGATCATTGCTACGTCTTTTTCGACGCCGTCGGCGCCGAGCGGACCGCCAAGATCCAGATGGTCGAAGTACGAGACCTGGTGCCGGTGTCATGAGCCTCCGGCAACCCGACCTGTTCTACGGTGACCGGAAACCCCCGCCGACGCTGAAACCGGAACGCTCCTATCGTCGCGAGAGAAAGGCGAGCGCTAAGCCGTTCGCTTGGGAGAGCATGGGCACGTGGGTTCGGCACATGCACCGGCTGTTCGCGATCGAAACCCCAAGCACAGATCATTATGCTCGCACACGTGAGACGGCACGATGCCTGACGATCGAGCGCGTCCGCGAATGCCGGCACGACGACGATCTTGGGCGCTGTGAGGCGATGCTGGTCGAGGCCGGGGCGGGTTGGCTCTACGGTCTAGATCGCGCCTTCAGCAAGGCCGAGCGCGGAGCGCTGCTAGTCGAAGTGCGCAACCGCCGATACCTGATCGCTTTGGGACGAAATGCAGCCAAGACCAAGGGCCCAAGGCTCGACCCTCGAAGCTTACCTGACGATGCGCTCGATCGATTGATCCAGTCCCATGCAGATGTCACGATTGTCGATCGGCTACGGCGAGAACGAGAACGACGCGTCATTGAGAGCGAGGAGTGACAGTTGTAAGGACAAATTGAGGGAGATTACTGATGATAGGTCCAGCGCTCGGGTCCGGCCCTTTCGGCGAGTTTATCGCCATCGAGTGGCTTCAGGTTGTTGCAGGCGTGCCCGTCCTCCTGTCAGCGATCCTGCTGGTTTTAATGATGCTGAAGCATCTACTGCGGCTCGCCGATGTCGAGGACGTTGCCCGTGCAGGTTATCTGATGATGATAGCATCGGGCTTCGCTGCCATCGTCTACATTATCGGGTTCTCTTGCACTTATACTGGTCTCATGTGGGAGGGCGTATTCCCACAGCGACTGCCGCAAAACTTTCTCGGCAGCGGCCTCTTCTTCTTACTGGGCCTAGCCATCGACCGGTATCCAAATTTACTGAACCGCATCGATGACTGGCATGACAGGAGACGTCACAAAGTCTGACTCAACATTGGTTCGCTAATCGTTGCGATGCCATAGACCGTGAGCGCGTAAAAGACGTCAGACCGATAATAATACTTATGTTAAATCAGACACTTAGCAGCGTTTTCGACAGTGTGGTTAACTCGAAAATCGTGCCGAAGGCAACCGACTTTGCATGTCGGGCATTCTCGTGTGCCGCACTCCCGAGGACGCCCTGGTGCAATTGAAGATAGCGCTGCTGAAGCAGCAGCATGCCGAAATCCTGTCAGCCGTTGCCGAGCTCACAAAGCTGTTTGTAGGTTCCTTTGAGGAAGCTGGACCGCAACTCGGAACGGCACGGACAACGCTCGCCCGACTGATCGCAACGCACCTCAGGACCGAAGAGGAAGAATTGCATGTGCCCTTGCGGGCACGCGGGCTTACGGCACAGATCCCGGCTTTTTCCGATATCGCGGCAGAAACACGTGATCTTCGCTTGGCATATTCCGCCCATATTGGGGACTGGCACGCACGTACCGTTCCAGCCAATTGGTCAGGATATACTGCTAGCGCACGGCAGCTTCATGCTGCACTTGAGCGGCTAATCAAGCGCGAAGAAAAAGAGATTTACCCGGCTGCGCTAAGGCTCTTGTCGGAACCGCATCAGGGCTCTGCCGCGCTGAAACGATAACGGGGCCGGAACCGATAGCAGCGGTCCCGACCCCGTCGATCGAATGGATCCCCCGTCGAAACGGTGGATAGACAGGCTCAACGCGTTAGCGACGATTCCGGTCCACTACCCCCGTTATACGGTTCATCCTCAATTTTCCATGAACGAGCCGTTCCGGCCGTTCCACCCGCCATACGGCACACCACCCGAAGGACTTCACCCGAAGGACATCAACCCCGAAGGGACATCAACATGACCGTCATTGCACTCTCGGCTCGTCGCAGTTCGCTCGCGTCATTCGAGAACGCCTACGCCGTCGCCATTCAGCTTCGCGAGAATACCGGGGTCGACCAGTTCGTGGTCCGCACCGACAATCCCATCCAGCCCTTCCGCGTCTCCCGGTGCCGGCCACATCACCCGGAGAGTCTTCTCGCCCTGGTCGCCTGACCGGGCGTCGATTGTCAGCCTGCGCTCGATACATTGGTTATGATCTGCGCAGCCGTGCGGCCTTCACACAGTTCAGCGTTCGTCGCGTACAGCACCGGTAGCTTCTGCTCACGCATCACGTTGCACATCCGGCCACGACGATACGTCAAGCTCTGCAGCCAGGCCAATTCGGTGATCGCCTGCTCGATCGGCGTGTCGTACAGCAGATACCAAAGGCGCATCTGGTACGGGTTCTTGTCGCGCAGGATCTCCTCGATATCCTTGTAGCCTTCTCCGTATCCCGTCGTGTTGCGAACGTCGCTCGCGAGCGCGGTAAACGCCTCCTGCAACTCCGTGATCGCGAGATAGGCGATGTCGAGGCCGATTCCGACCGTGGCGCCTGCAAGCACCCTGCGATCGACCGATATCTGCGGATCGCCGTTGTCGTCCTTCTCATTGTTGTTCAGCACGTCGAGCAGCGGCAGGTCGTAATCGTACCCCCGCATCATGTCCTGGACCTTCATCATATTCTCCTTCGGGTGAGGCCTCGGACTTGCTCCGACCGTCACGCGCCCGGTTTCATGGCCGCATGACGAACATTGACAATTCCGCCACCTGCGGCAATGTCTGTACGTCACGACAAACAAGGTCAACCCGAAATGCAAACTTTTTCCAGTCGCGACTTCAATCGCGAACCGGGGCGCATAAAGCGCGCTGCCGTGGACGGTCCCGTCATCATCACCGAGCGCGGTCGGCCGATCATCGCGGTGATGCCGTTTGCTGAATATGAGCGGCTAAAGGCACCCCCCGGCAA
>JAPKCG010000253.1 GCA_028823055.1 Sphingomonas bacterium | reverse complement strand
CGCGCGGCGGCGATGCCGCCGATCACGGGTAGCGAGCAGCTCGCGGCGCGCGCCGATCTGGCGTTGTTCACGACGCTTGGCGGGATCGTGGTCACGCTGCACTGGCTGTTCGGGATCGCGATCACGATCGGCATCCTGCGCGCGCTCGCCCTGTCGGCGCTGGCGCTGATCCAGGCGCGGCGCGAGAGCCGGGAGATTTTCCCGACGATCGACCCGACACGCTTCGTCACCGTCATGATCCCCGCCTTCAACGAGGAACAGGTGATCGAACGCGCGGTGCGCGGGGTGCTCGATTCGACCGAGGTCGAGATCGAGGTAATCGTGATCGACGACGGGTCGAAGGATGCGACGAGCCAGGTCGTGCGCGACGCCTTTGCGGGCGATGACCGGGTACGCCTGCTGACGCTGGACAATGGCGGCAAGGCGCGCGCGCTCAATCGCGGGCTCGAATTGGCGCGTGGCGAGATCGTGATCGCGCTGGATGCCGACACGCAGTTCGAACCGACGACGATCGCGCGCCTCGCGCGGTGGTTCGTCGATCCCGAACTGGGCGCGGTCGCGGGCAATGCGAAGGTCGGCAATCGCGTCAACCTGATCACCAAATGGCAGGCGCTGGAATATATCACCGCGCAGAATCTCGAGCGGCGCGCGCTGGCGCGGCTGAACGCGATGACGGTGGTGCCCGGCGCGGTCGGCGCATGGCGGCTCGCCGCGATCAACAACGTGGGCGGCTATCCCGACGACACGCTGGCGGAGGATCAGGATCTGACGATCGCGATCCAGCGTGCGGGGTGGAAGATCCGTTACGACCAGTTCGCGGTCGCGTGGACCGAAGCACCCGAAAGCTTCCGTGCGCTCGCCAAACAACGCTATCGCTGGGCGTATGGCACGCTCCAGTGCCTGTGGAAGCATCGCCGCGCGATCGGTCGGCCGGAACCGCACGGCCTGGGCTGGGTCGGGTTGCCCCAGGCGATTGTGTTCCAGATCATCCTCGCTGCAATCTCCCCGATCATCGACCTCGCGCTGATCGTCAGCTTCTTCATGACCTATATCGCGGTCGTGGCGCACGGCTGGGCGCAGACGAGCCACGATGTCGAAACGATGCTCGTCTATTGGCTGGTCTTCACGGCGATCGACCTGCTCGCCGCGACGATCGCCTTCGCGCTCGAACGGCGGGAGAAGTGGCGGCTGCTGTGGCTGCTGATCCCGCAACGGATCGGCTATCGCCAGATCATGTATTATGTTGTGCTGAAGGCGATCGCACAGGCATTGCGCGGGCCGATGGTCGGTTGGGGCAAGCTGGCGCGGACGGGCCGCGTCGGCGCGCTTCAGAGCGAGGCAACCAACTCGACGAAGCCGTAAGTGGTGTCGCCCGTCGCAGGGGCGTTGGCGGCGTCGCGCAGAAAACGCCCCTTGGCCAGATACGCGCCGCCCACGCTGAGCCGCAGCGTGTCGGGGATGAGAAAACGGCGATAGCGCGCCTCGATCTGCGTCCCTGCATGCGTTCCCGCGCTGCCCGCCTTGTCCTGCACGCCGGTCGAGGCGAAGCTGTCGATGGCGCTTGCGAGGAAGAGCGGCCGGACCGAGGCGGTGATGTCGCTACGCCTGTCGGGCCTGGCGTCGCCGACAACCGCTATGCTGGCCATATTCGCGCGTTGTACCGCGCCGAACAGACTGGGGACCGTGAATTCGAACATGCGCGCGCCGAACAGCGTGTCGAAGCGCGTGATGCTACGCCCGGATCGTTCGCCGGTGGCGTAATCGGACAATATCGCGATACGCGGATGCCAAGCACCGGATAGCGTCCGACCGATCATCGCATGAGCGAAGCCGGCATGGACGGGCAAATCGGTGCGATCGGTCGGCGCGCTGGTCGCACGGGCATGGCCGCCCTGTCCGATCAGCTCGATCTCATAATCCCAGGCGTTCGCAGCGGGCGAGCGCACGAGCCGCGAGCCGACCGTCCACAGATGCCGGTTCTGCGTCACGCTGTCACGGCTGTCGTTTTCGGCAAGACGATAGCCATAGGCCTCCAGCGTCCCGATCCCCGTCTTGCCGTGTGTGAACAGTCCGAACAGATGAGGGCTGCCGCGTTCGCGGTCGAGAACGATGCGGTCGTTGCGTATTCCATCGATGTCGCCGGGCAAGCGCGTTTGTGCGACGGTCCAGAAAGCGGTGGCGCCGAGACGGTCGTCACCCAAGACCGCCTCCACCCCGGTGAAGGCGTTGATCGTATTGCGGAAAATATTGCGCGCGACGAGGCGGGCCGAGCCTAGGTTCATCGTGAAGCGCCCGGCCTTGACCATCGCGGCGTCGCTGACGTCGCTCGCGACATAGGCCTGGATCGGTTCGAGCGCGTTGATTTCGGTCGCGCCGGCGATGGAGCGTCGTTTCTCGAAATAGCCGCGCGCGTCGACGACTTCGCCGCCGAAGCGCACCGGCCCCGCATCATATTCGGCGAACAGGTCGGTTCGCAGCAGCAGGATCTGATCCGAACGCGGCGCGGGGGCAGGCCGGAACTGACCCGCAATCGCCTCCACACGCACGCGCAATTCGAGACTGACGTCGAGCGTGCCGTCCTCCGCACGCGCGCTCGCCGGAAGGCTCGCGACGGCGAGCGAGGCGAGAAGGATCGAGCGAAGCATCATCGGCGTTATCCGCAAAAGGGGAATCGGGGGGTTGATCAAGCGGCGCTGGCGCGGCGCGGCTGGCGATCTATAGGATAGCATTCATGATTAAAGACTTTTTTACTCGCCGTATCGTGATTGGTGGTTTGGCGGCGGCGCTGATGGTTGGGCCGCGCCCGGCGGATGCCGCCAACCGCTCGGGGCCGCTCGTCCTGGCCGCCGCCAGTTTGCAGGAATCGATGACCGCCGCTGCCGATGCCTGGGCGAAGCGAGGGCATCCGCGTCCCGTCCTGTCCTTCGCCGCATCGTCGGCGCTCGCGCGTCAGGTCGAGGCCGGGGCGGCGGCGGACCTGTTCGCCTCCGCCGATGAGGAATGGATGGATGAACTCGCCGCACGCACGTTGATAATACCGTCCACGCGCACCGATTTTCTGGGCAACCGGCTCGTCATCGTCTCACCGAACGCGCGGCATGTCCGTATTCCCGTCCGCCCCCCCGCCGCCGTGGCACGCATCCTCGGCGCGGGGCCGCTGGCGATGGCCGATACCGAATCGGTGCCCGCCGGAAAATACGGGAAAACCGCTTTGGAAAAGCTGGGCGTGTGGGGTCAGGTGAAGCCGCATGTCGTCGCCGCCGAAAACGTCCGCGCCGCGCTTTCGCTGGTCGAACGCGGTGCCGCGCCGCTGGGCATTGTCTATGCGACCGATGCCAAGGCGTCGTCGCGGGTGCGGATCGCCGGGATTTTCCCGGCCTATACGCATCCCCCGATCACCTATCCGCTTGCCCGGCTGCGTGGATCGACCAATCCGGAAGCCGAGGGGTTCCGGCGTTTCCTCATCAGCCATGCAGGCCAGGGGATTTTCGCGCGTTACGGATTCACCCCGAAATGAAAGGCGGAGTGGCGCGCTCGGTAACGGGAAACGTGCGTGCTCTCGGCTGAGGAATGGACCGTCGTCCTGTTGTCGCTAAAGGTCGGTGCAGCGGCGATGATCGTCACGCTGCCGGTCGCGTTCGCGCTTGCCTGGCTGCTGGCGCGCGTGCGGTTCCCGGGACGGGTGATCGTCGATGCGATCGTCCACCTGCCGCTCGTCGTGCCGCCCGTGGTGACGGGATGGATATTGCTGCTGGCCTTTGGACCCGACGGGCCGATCGGTGCGCCGCTCGAACGCTGGTTCGGCGTCACTGTCCTGTTCCGCTGGACGGGTGCGGCGATCGCGGCAGGCGTGATGGCGCTGCCGCTGATGGTGCGCGCGATGCGACTGTCGATCGAGGCGGTCGATGCGCGGCTCGAAAATGCAGCGCGAACGCTGGGCGCGGGGCCGTGGCGGGTATTCTGGACCTTGACGCTGCCGCTCAGCGTGCGGGGCATATTGGCGGGCGCAGTGCTCGGCTTCGCGCGGTCGATCGGCGAATTCGGGGCGACGATCACCTTCGTCAGCAACGTGCCGGGCGAAACGCGGACGCTGCCGCTCGCCATCTATTCGGTGCTGCAACAGCCCGATGGCGATGCGATGGCGATGCGACTGTCGGCGATTTCCATCGCGCTGAGCCTTGCGGCTTTGGTCGCGTCGGAGATGCTCGCGCGGCGCGCGGGGCGGGGGCTGCATGTCCTTTGATATCGACGTCCGCAAACGGCTGGGCGACACCGAGGTCGCGCTGACGATAGAGGCAGGGCCAGGGCCGGCGGGGTCGGGCGCGACCGTCCTGTTCGGCCCGTCCGGCATCGGCAAGACGAGCATCCTCAACATGGTCGCCGGACTGTTGCGCCCCGATAGCGGTCATATCGTCGTCGGCGGCCGCACTTTGTTCGGCGACGGCATCGACGTGCCGGTCCAGCGTCGCCGCGCGGGCTACGTCTTTCAGGAAGCGCGTCTGTTTCCCCACCGCCGCGTCGGCGCGAACCTGACTTATGGCGCGGTGGCGGGCGTCGATACCGCGCGCGTCACCGGGTTTCTCGGCATCGGCCACCTGCTCGATCGCTGGCCGCGCTCCTTGTCAGGCGGCGAGGCCCAGCGTGTGGCCATCGGTCGCGCGCTGCTCAGCGACCCCGACTTCCTGCTTCTAGACGAACCCCTGACCTCCCTCGACCGCCCGCGCCGCGAGGAAGTGCAGCAGCTGGCACACGGGCCGCCCGTAGCCCGACGTGAGCGAGACGGGCGTGATCGAGGCGGCGCTGCCGGGCGAGAGCCCCGACTCGCGCCGCTGCGCGAGCTGCAGCAGCGCGGTGGCAACAGCGACCGGCGGACGGACGCTCGAGCCAATGTCATCGTCGTCGTCGTCGTCGTCGTCGTCGTCGCTGCTGCTGCCGCCGCCGCCGCCGCACTGCGCAACCAGGGCTGCCGCCTCGCCGATACCCAAGCCAGCCATCAGCCATGCTCCCACGGCCACAAA
>JAPKCG010000252.1 GCA_028823055.1 Sphingomonas bacterium | reverse complement strand
GGCTGGCATGGGCGAGGCGCAGGCAAGGGCGATCTGGGAACCGCAATATGCCGGTTCGGGCGCGACGCTGGTCGCCATACCCGACAGCTATCATTTCATCATGCTCGATCAGCCTGCGGCGTTCGCAGCCGCGATGGCGTCATTTCTCGGCGACTGATCGTTCGCGCTTCATCCGGCGGTGGCGCAGTATGTCGGGACCGATCGGCATCGGGCGCGTCCGCGCACATTCACGAACCGCCGTAATGCGTCGATCCGCCTGGCAAATGCCGCCTATTTCGCGCCTCACCCTGCCAAGCTGCGCAGAGCATCCTATATTACCGTCATGACCGACCTCACCGTCTGGCACGATGGTGCCTGCCCATTATGCCAACGCGAAATTGCCTTGATGCGGCGACTCGATCGGCGCGGTGCGATCACCTTTATCGATGCGGCGGATGACGACAGCATGTGCCCCGTCGATCGCGCCGATCTGCTCGCACGCTTCCATGCGAGCGAAGATGGTCGGATGCTGTCTGGTGCGGCGGCGTTCGGCGCAATGTGGCGCGCAATCCCGCTGCTACGCCCGCTCGGCATCGCGGCGCGAAATCGCTGGGTGCTCGCGATACTTGACCGCGCCTATCTCGGCTTCCTCGTCGTCCGCCCCGCGCTGCAGCGCCTCGCGGGCAAGCAGGTGGGCGCATGAGGCCGCACCCCGACCCCGTCCGCCCCGGGCAGGAAAGCGTCTGGTCCTATCCCCGCCCCGCGATCGCGCAGCCGGCCGACGCGCGGATCATGATCGAACATCGCGGCATCGTCGTCGCCTCGACCCGCGCGGCGATCCGCACGCTCGAAACCAGCCATCCGCCCAGTTACTATATCCCGCGCGCCGACATCGCCCCCGATATACTGCGCCGCGCGGCGGGAAGTTCGTTTTGCGAATGGAAGGGCGCGGCGACGTATTGGGATGTCGTGATCGGCGATGACGTGCTGCCCCGGATCGGCTGGAGCTATGCCAAACCCACCCCCGGCTTCGCCAGCCTGCGCGATCACGTCGCCTTTTATGCCGCGCCGTTCGACCGATGCAGCGTCGATGGCGAAACCGTCGTGCCGCAACCCGGCGAATTCTATGGCGGCTGGATAACCAGTGCGCTCGCCGGCCCGTTCAAGGGCATTCCCGGCAGCCGCGGCTGGTGACGCGATGACCGACGATTTTCCGGACGATCGGTCCGACGGCAAGAGCCGTGCGGTCCCGAGCGGTCGACTGTCGCGCTTCGGCCATTTCGGGCGGCTGGCGGGCGGTGTCGCGGGCGGAATGCTTGCGGAGGGCGCGCGTCGTCTGGCCGATGGTCAGCGCCCGCAGATGCGCGACATGCTGCTGACACCCGGCAATGTCGGACGGATCGCGGATCGCCTGTCGCATCTGCGCGGCGCGGCGATGAAGATGGGGCAGATGATCTCGATGGACGCGGGCGACATGCTCCCGCCCGAACTGGCCGAGATCATGGCGCGGCTTCGGCAAAATGCGCACCGGATGCCGCCGCAACAGCTTCAGAAACTGCTCGCGGCGCAATGGGGAGAGGGCTGGCGGACGCGCTTCAGACGTTTCGATGCGACGCCGGTCGCCGCCGCCTCGATCGGGCAGGTTCACCGCGCCCAGACCCGCGATAACCGCGACCTTGCGATCAAGGTTCAATATCCGGGCGTCGTTGAAAGCATCGATGCCGATGTCGACAATGTCGCGACGTTGTTGCGGGTGTCTGGTTTGCTACCGCGCGGTCTCGACATCGGGCCGCTGCTGGTCGCGGCGAAGGCGCAATTGCACGAGGAAGCGGATTATCGCCGCGAGGGCGAACAGATGACGCTGTTCCGCACCCTGCTCGCCGACGCCCCCGAGTATGTCGTGCCGCTGCTCGATGCGGAGTTCACCACCGACCGCGTGCTCGCGATGGGTTTCGTCGAGGGGCGACCGATCGAAAGCCTGATCGATGCGCCGCAGGAAACCCGCGATACCGCGATGCGCGCGCTGATCGCGCTGTTGCTGCGCGAATTGTTCGAATTCGGGGTCATGCAGACTGACCCGAATTTCGCGAATTACCGCTATCAGCCCGACAACGGCAGGCTGGTCCTGCTCGATTTCGGTGCCGCCCGGCCTGTCCCCGCCGGCATCGTGTCCGGCTATCGCGACATGCTCCGCGCGGTGATCAACGCGAACCGCGACGATGCGCGCGATGCGGCGGTAGCGGCGGGCTTTGTCGGGCACGGCGCGATTGCGCACCATCGGGCGCGGATCGACCGGATGATCGATATCGTCATCACCGAATTCGGGCGTCCCGGTGCCTTCGATTTCGGCGATCGTCGCTTCGTCGGCGTGCTGCGCGATGAAGGCATGGACGTCGCCGCCGATCAGGCGTCGTGGCACATCCCCCCCGCCGACATCCTGTTCGTCCAGCGCAAGATCAGCGGCACCGCGCTGCTCGCCGCGCGACTCGGCGCGCGGGTCGATGTGCGCGCGATGGTCGACAATTACCTCTGATCGGTGCCGATCCGACGTCGCCTTGTCGGCGCGGTCCTACCGTGATGCCGATCGCCACGACCCGGCAGCGCTCTTTCACATGTCATAGCCCACCGATCGCGACCGCCCATGCGGCGGCATCGTTCCTGGCGTGAACACAGGTGAAGGACGCGCCAAGACGACGATGCGTGTTGGCGTAACCTTGTGTGAACATCGAACCGTGGCCGCAGCGCTCAGTCGCGGAAACCCGGATCGATCCGGTCGAGTTTACGCAGCAGGGCAGGCCAGGCAAGCCGTTCGGCGAGCGCCCCCATCCCCTTCGGATTCGACTGGTGCGCGACCTTGTCCTCGACGCCCTGATGCGGGTTGTTAAGGTTTTCCTTCCCCGCCGACAGCATCATCACCTGCGCCTCGCACGCGCGTTCGAGGAAATAGAGCCGCAGGAAGCACGAGGCGACACTGTCGCCGACCGCCAGCGTGCCGTGATTGCGCAGGATCATCGCATGCTTGTCGCCGATGTCCGCAACCAGCCGTTCGCGCTCGTCTAGGTCGGTCGCGACGCCTTCATAGTCGTGATAGGCGATGTCGTGGCCCGCGATCATCGAGGTCTGCGTATGCGGCAACAGGCCGAACTCCATCGCGCTCACCGCCTGCCCGTGCGGCGTGTGAAGGTGCATCACCGCCGCCGCATCGTCGCGCGCCATATGCAGCGCGGAATGGATCGTGAAGCCGGCCGGGTTCACCGGATGCGTCGTCTCCCCCACCGGCTGTCCATCGACATCGATCTTGACGAGGCTGGATGCGGTGATCTCCTCGAACATCATGTCATAGGGGTTGATCAGGAAATGATGTTCCGGCCCCGGCACCCGCGCCGACAGATGCGTGAAGATCAGATCGTCCCAGCCATACAGCGCGACGAGGCGATAGGCAGCGGCCAGGTCGACGCGCGCCTCCCATTCGCCGGGCACGTAACGGTCGGCGGCGGTCGCCGTCTGGTCGATCGAGGGGGCTTCGGGGGCGATCGTCGCCATCGCATCTTCTCCTGATATGTTTTGTCGAGGGTACGCCTCTTGCGAGGCAACCACAATCGCCCATCCGGTCCACGCCCTATTTTGCGGATGACGTGGCATTGTGGGACGCTAGAACGGGTGGCGTGACCCCATCGCCCGTCGCCTTGCGCCTGAACGAATATTTCCCGCTGCGTCGCGTGCGGCGGTCATTCGCCTATGTCGCGGCGCTGGTCCTGATCGGTGCGGCGTTCATCGCGCGGGTCGCGGCGCTGCCCTGGTTGCCGCAGGGCTATCAGTTCGTGACCTTCTTTCCCGCGGTCATCCTCACCTCGTTCCTGTTCGGTGCGCGGGTCGGGACGTTTGCCGCGATCGCGGGCGGCATTCTCGCCTGGTATTTCTTCATCCCGCCGGTCGACAGCTTCGTCGTCGACACGGGAACGGTGATGGGCTTGACCTTCTACACCTTCACCGTGGGCATCGACATCGCGCTGGTCGACTGGATGCAGCGTGCGAACCGTGCGCTGGTCCGGGAACGTGAGCTGACCGCGCAACTCGCCGAAACCCGCGCGCTCCTGTTCAGCGAGCTGCAGCATCGCGTCTCGAACAATCTTCAGGTCGTCGCGGGGTTGCTCACGCTCCAGAAGCGCCGCGTGGCGGATGCGACCGCGCGCACCGCGCTCGACGAGGCATCGCGGCGGCTCGGCGTGATCGGCCGGATCAGCCGCCAGCTTTACGATCCGGAGGGCAAGGGCGGCGATCTTTGCGGCTTCCTCGATACGCTGGCGCGCGATGTGCTCGATGCATCGGGACGGCCCGACGTCACCTATGCGGTCGCCTGTGCCAGCGGACTGACCATCGCGCCCGAGCGCGCGGTGCCGATGGCGTTGATCGTCGCCGAATGCATCGCCAACGCGATCGAACACGGCTTCGCGACCAAATCCGGACGAATCGAAATCGTCGTCGGCGACCAGATCGACGATCGATACACGATCGAGGTGCGCGATGATGGCGGCGCGTTGCCCGACGCATTCGACAGCAATGTTCAGGAAAGTCTGGGCCTCAGGATCGCGACGACGCTGGCGCGCCAGATCGGTGGCGACTTCACGCTGACCGGCGGCAAGACGACGGTCGCCCGGCTGGCCATTCCGGTCAGCTGATCCATCATCGGCGTGAGTGGGGAGCTTCTGTTGCCCGGTGCTCCCCGTACCGCTGGAATCCCCTTCTGTTGCCCGGTGGGGTCCGACCGCGCTTTTGTAAGAATAACCTTAGGCCGTTAGGCCCTCAGTTACGCTGCAATCGCGAGTGCTTCGTTATCGTTGGCACTTGTGTATGGGCCGTCACGGTGGTCCCATTCCGAGCAAAAGAAGGCGCCTTTCAACACACGTCGATCCTGGTTCGGCCCCGTCAGAAACGGTGTCCAGAAACACCACCTTGTGGTGGAGCCGCCGGGTACTGCCCCCGGGTCCGCTGCGTCTATTTTACGCTATCATTTATCGCCATAGCCAAGGCCGAAGCCTCCGGC
>JAPKCG010000251.1 GCA_028823055.1 Sphingomonas bacterium | reverse complement strand
ATCGTAGCAGCGCGTCGTGGTGTTGTAGCGTTTGAGCAACGACAGCGCGAGCGAGCGTGTCGGGTCATAGGCGCTGTCGACGAGCAGTAATTCGTCGCCGGGGGACAGGACCGACAGCAACGCCGCGGCGATCGCGGCAACGCCGGAGGGGTAGAGGAACGTGCCCGCCGCGCCCGGTTCGAGTTCGGTCAGCGCCTCGGCAAGCGACCATTGGGTGGGCGTACCCTTGCGCCCGTAGAACAGCCGGTGCTGCTCCATGTCGCGCGCGCACGCCCGGAGCGCGGCGACATCGTCGTAGAGGATCGTCGAGGCCCGCCAGACGGGTGGATTGACGATCCCGCGCCCTGCGCCGTCATGCGTCCATTCCTTACGCCGACCGCCGGTGACGACGCGCGTGGCATCGGCGAGCGGACGGTCGGCGGAAGAAGTCACGCCGCGCCCGTCGCCTTTGGCGTCGAGCGATCCGCACCCCATTCGGACCAGCTGCCGTCATAGAGCGCCGCGCTCTTGCCGAGCAGTTTGAGGCCGAAAGCAAGGACCGAGGCGGTGATGCCCGACCCGCAGGTGGTGACGACGGGCTTGTCGAGATCGATCCCCGCCTGTTCGAACGCCGATTTCAACGCATCGCCGGTCTTCCACGTGCCGTCGTCGTTGAACAATTCGCCCTGGGGCAGATTCTTCGAACCCGGAATATGTCCCGCATGCGTCGCGGGGCGCGGATCGGCCTCTTCGCCGGTGAAGCGCGCGGCCGAGCGGGCATCGAGCACCTGCTCGTCGCCGCTCTCGACATTGGCCTTCATCTGATCGAGCGTGCGGACACCCTTGTCGTCGGCCCAGACGGTGAAGTGACGGTGGCGCAGCGTTTCCTTGCCGCTTTTCGTCTCGCGACCTTCGGCCTTCCACTTGTCGAGTCCGCCGTCGAGGATCGCGACATCGTGCGCGCCGAAATTGTTGAGCATCCACCACGCGCGCGCGGAGGTGTGGAAGGGCGAGCTGTCGTAAAGCACGATGCGGCTGCCATCGCCCAGCCCGAGGCTCTGCATCCGGCTCGCGAATTTTTCGGCGGACGGCATCATCATCGGCAGGTCGCTGTCGGTATCGCGCAGCTCGCCGAGGTTCATGAAGACCGCGCCATCGATGTGCGCGGCCTCATATTCCGCCGCAGGGTCGCGGCCCGTGCTGCTGTCGACATAAGTCGCGTCGACGATACGAAGGTCGCTCGCCCCCATCTCGTTCGCCAGCCATTCAGTCGTCACCAACGCGTCCATGAATCATCCTCCTTGGGGGGTCTTGTTCGTTTCCCTAACCAGCCGCGCCCGTGTCGTCGAGGGATGACAGGAAGTTCGCCGCATGTTTGCGCAGCGCCTTGCGGTCGTGGGGCGATTGTTTTTCCCAGTTGCGATAGGCAAGCGACATGCGCGGGTTGCTGCCCAGTTTGTCTTCATGCCGGGCCAGAAAATCCCAATAGAGCGCGTTGAACGGGCAGGCATCCTTGCCCGTCCGTTGCTTCACATCGTATCGGCACTGCCCGCAATAATCGGACATGCGGTCGATATAGGATCCCGACGAAATATAGGGTTTCGATCCGACGATGCCGCCATCGCCGAACTGGCTCATCCCCAATGTATTGGGCAATTCGACCCACTCATATGCGTCGAGATAGATTTCGAGATACCAACGATGCACCGCCGCCGGGTCCGCGCCGATCAGCAGCGCGAAATTACCCGTCACCATCAACCGCTGGATATGATGCGCGTGAGCGGTGTCGAGCGTTTGCCCGATCGCCTGCGCCAGGCAATGCATGTCGGTGTCGCCCGTCCAGTAGAAACCGGGCAGGGCGCGGGTGTGTTCGAGATAGTTGCGCGTCGCATAATCGGGGCCTTCGCGCCAATAGATACCGCGCATGTATTCGCGCCAGCCGATGATCTGGCGGATATAGCCCTCGACCGAATTGATCGGAGCCTTGCCCTCGCGATAGGCTTGCTCGGCTCGCCGGCACAGGTCGATCGGGTCGAGCAGGCCTGAATTGAGATAGGGCGACAGGATCGAATGCCAAAGATGGCGTTCACCCGTCAGCATCGCGTCTTCATAGGGTCCGAAATCGGCGAGCGCGTGGCTGAAGAACTGTTCCGCCTGACGCTGCGCATCGTCGCGGGACACGCCCCAGGCGAATCCGTCGAGCGTGCCGGGATTGTCGGCGAAGCGATCCGTGACCAGTGCGATCACCTCGCGCGTCGTCTCATCGGGATCGAAACGGAGGGGGCGGGGCATCAGCAGGTCGGCCCTGGCGGGTTTGCGGTTATCCTTATCGAAATTCCACCGGCCTTCGCACGGGTCTTTGCCGTCCATGAGCAGGCCGGTCCGGCGGCGCATGTCGCGATAGAAATATTCCATCGTCAGGCCCTTGCGACCCTGCGCCCATTGATCGAAGTCGGCATGGCTCGCGACGAAACGGCGGTCGGGGCGGATCTCGACCGGGATGGCGAAGCGTTCGTCCCACGCCTCCAGCATCGTCTGCACGCGCCATTCGCCCGCCTCGGTCACGACGATGCGGTCGGGATCGTGACGGTCGACCGCCCGCGCGACTTCGCCGGTAAAGCTGCCGACATTATCGGGGTCGTCGAGGGTGATATAGTCCACCGTCCAGCCGAGATCGCGCAGATAGGCGGCGTGATGCCGCATCGCCGACAGGATATAGACCAGTTTTTGCTTGTGATGCCGGACATAGGTCGTCTCGTCCGCAACCTCCATCATCAGCACGATGGTGTCGGCGTGCGTCGCGCCTTGCAGCGCGCTGATCGTCGCGGTCAGTTGATCGCCAAGAACCGGGACAAGCGTTTTCATTGCCGCACCGCCGATATAAAGAGTGACGATGACACCGAAATTCCTTGGCCAGAGCGCGCCGTTACCATCCTCTCCAGAAGCGGCGACGCTCGATTACGTTCCGAACCCGCGCGTGGGCACGACTTATCTCATCCGCTTTGCCGCGCCCGAGTTCACGTCGCTATGCCCCGTTACGGCACAGCCGGACTTTGCGCATCTGGTGATCGACTATGTGCCCGGCGAGACGATCGTCGAATCGAAATCGCTCAAGCTGTTTCTCGGCAGTTTCCGCAATCACGCCGCGTTTCATGAAGATTGCACCGTCGGGATCGGCCAGCGCCTGTTCGACGAGATGAAGGCCGTCTGGCTTCGCATCGGTGGATATTGGTATCCGCGCGGGGGCATTCCAATCGATGTTTTCTGGCAATCGAGCGCGCCGCCCGCCGATCTGTGGCTGCCCGACCAGGGTGTTCAGCCATATCGGGGCCGCGGCTGAACGAGCGTTTGGTATCCAAGGCTTATTCAGGCGCGTTGATTTAGGGCTGTTGATTCAGGTCAGCGCGATTCTGGCTATTGCAGTGCAGCACGATCGCAACCATCTTGTCGATTAACGGTTCGTACAGGGCGGACAGGCTGCGATTAGCGCCGTCCGCAATTGCGAAGGAACAGCGATGGCAAGAACGCATCTACCGGCCCCGATCGAGCACGTCGCGCTGATTGGAAATTTCCTGCCCCGGCAGTGCGGACTTGCGACCTTTACGACCGATGTGTTCAAGGCGATGCGCGATCGCTTTCCCGAAATCCAGGTCGACGTCTATGCGATGGACGACCATCCCGGGCGATATGACTATCCGCCCGAGGTGACCGGATCGATTCCGCAGGACAATTTGTCCGCCTATGTCGATACCGCGCGACTGATCGATGAGAGCGGCGCGCAGGCGATCTGGGTCCAGCACGAATATGGCATCTATGGCGGCGCGGCGGGGGATCATATCCTGACGCTGCTCGACCGGACGACCTTGCCCGTCATCGTCACGCTGCACACCGTATTGGAAAAGCCGAGCGCGGACGAACGCCGCGTGCTGGAAGGGCTGTTGCGGCGCGCGTCGAAGATCGTCGTGATGGCGGAACGCGGGCGCGAGATTCTGGCGCGCGTCTATGGCGCGAGCGGGCGGCAGATCGTGATGATCCCGCATGGCGTTCCCGATCGTCCGTTCGTCGATCCCGATACGATGAAGGAACGGTTCGGCTGGGCGGGGCGCGATGTCGTCCTGACGTTCGGCCTGCTCGCGCCGGGCAAGGGCATCGAGACGATTATCGAGGCTTTGCCTGCGGTTACCGCGACGCGACCCGAAACATTATATGTCGTGTTGGGTGCGACGCATCCCAATCTGGTCGCGCATGAGGGTGAGAAATATCGTGACGCGCTGAAAGCGCTCGCCGCCGAAAAGGGCGTCGCGGCCAATGTCGAATTCATCGACGCTTTCGTCGAACATGACGAGCTGATCGAATATCTGGAAGCGGCGGATGTGTACGCGACGCCGTATCTCAACCCGGCGCAGATCACGAGCGGGACGCTGTCCTATGCGGTCGGCGTCGGCAAGCCGGTCGTTTCGACTCCTTATGTCCATGCGACCGAGATTTTGGCCGACGGGCACGGCGTACTGGTGCCGTTCCGCGACGATGCCGCCTTCGCGCGGGAGATCGGGGCGTTGCTAGCCAACACGCGTGATCGCAAGCGGCTGGCCGAGCGGGCCTATGCCCGCGGTCGGACGATGATCTGGCCGCGCCTGGCCGAAGCGATGCTGGCGGAGACCGAAGTGGCGGTGGCCGCACAACCGCTGCGTATCTCCAAGCCCGTTGCCGCACCGACGATCCTTGCGCCCGATCTGTCGGCGGTCGAGCGGATGAGCGATGCGACGGGGATGTTGCAACATTCGATCTATTCGGTGCCCGATCGCCGTCACGGCTATTGTATCGACGATAACGCAAGGGCGCTGATGCTGATGAGCGCGCTGCCCGATCTCGACGACGAGCGTCGCGACAAGTGGATGACGATCTATGCCTCGTTCGTCCAATATGCATGGAACCCCGACGAGCGGCGGTTCCGCAACTTCATGAATTTCGACCGGACCTGGTGCGAGGATGTCGGATCGGAGGATTCGAACGGTCGCGCGATCTGGGCGCTGGGCGTCACCGCGCGCGATG
>JAPKCG010000014.1 GCA_028823055.1 Sphingomonas bacterium | reverse complement strand
TAATAATAATAAGAAGAAGAAGAAGAAGAATAAACAAAACAGAAACAGGTGGTGGCTCTGCAAACACAAGTCGCCACACTCCCTGCAGCACATCATGCAGCAACAGCAGGTGGAGGTGCGCGGAATCAGATCGCACTCCAGGATGCAAGTGGAGCACCAGTCCCATTCCGTCGGCGGTTTGGCACGGAGGCCGATATTCGCGTGCCGCGGGTTGTCGCCGAGGAGATCGAAGACGCCGGCTTGCGACAAGTGCTGGACAGCCTTGCCATCGCTATCGAGAAGCAAGAGTCTCAAAAAAATGGTCAACCGCTCCTAGATTCATATGATCTGAGAACGAATGGAGTTGGCCTAGTCGGCCAACGCCCTAACGCCTGACGGCGAGTACAGTCCCAACCGACCGGACCGCACAAACCACAAACGGCAAGACCAAGCGGCAAGGTTGGACGCGCCGCTTCGCGTCGCGATGCTCCCGAGGGGAGCAAGCGTTTACCGTTGCGCTGAAATTGCCGCCTTTGTGCCCGGTGCAGCCGTTTTTCGTGCGTCATCGCGACCGTAGCGCCATGCTGAGCACCAACTTGCGATTGAAAACGCAGCCCACCTGGTAACTAATGCGCGATTCAGCGGTTAATGGACCGTCAGCATCTTGCTGCTAGGTGGTCGGCATGCCCCAAGCGACACTTCAGGCCTGGCTTTCACTCTATGCCGCGGTCGGCGTCATGGTGGCGCTGTGCGCTGTCCTCGCGATGATAAAGACCGCCTACGATTATCGTCTGGGAACTAGGAAACTCCCAACTGCGACCGTCCTCGATAAGGTACTCGTTGCACCCCGGTTGTGGATACGTTGGCAGATCAACTATCTGCTCGGCGCGCCGGCGATCCTCGGAATTGCGATCTATTACGCGCACTACCTCGGGTTCGATACTCTTGTAGATGTGTAAGCGAGTAACTGGACCCCCCTGCCCCGGAATTCCTGTCGACCCACTGCCAAACCGGCGGTCTGAATCGATGCTGTCCTGAACGATCCGGTGCTCCACCCTCGAGTGATCGCTGCGACATAGTCCATCGTCTCGCGAAACGGCGGAATACGGCGCATCGATCGAACGCGTCCTGGACCTGCATTGTACGCGGCCAAGGCTAGATCGACCCGCTTGAACTCATCCAGATGCGCGCGGAGGTATCTGGCCCCTCCCCTCAGGTTCGACAACGGATCTCTCGAATTGAAAACCCCAAGTCCACGCGCTGTACCGGGCATCAATTGGGTAAGGCCAACGGCGCCCTTCGGTGATACGATCAATGGGTCATAGCGGCTTTCCTGGGCCACCAGTGCATCGAAAAGCCCGACTGGCACACCAGCTTCGCACGCCACGGCCTGGATCAAGGGGTAATATTGAGCCCGCCGAGCTTCGAGCCAGCCTGGAAAATCGCCGCGTGGACGGTAGGGTGTGATTGAGCAAGCCTGTGGGGTGTAGAGATAACTTGCCATATCGGACATCGCTGCCCGGCCAGCTCCCCCGAAACCTGGCCAGTCTGCATCCAAAGGGGCACCGATATATGCGACGTGCTTATTGCCTCCTCTTGGGGTTCCATTACGGGGCTGCCGAATGATCTGAAGTCATTGCCTAAAACGGCTTCCATGCTTGGTACTGGCGGCGTTCCGTCTGTTGGCATACCCCGCATTCTCGGGCCCACATCGATGACGGCTTCAACTGCCTGCCCATCAAATGTCATTACCTCGGCCTGCTTAGCTGCCGATGTTTGCGCCCATAGCAGTGCCATAACACTACCCACTACGCATAAGCTCGAGTTCGATCGCGTGTTCATCGATCATTGAACATCATGTTTCGATCAACCGCACAACGTGGAAAAAAATTCCACTATCTCCCAGTGCTTGATCCAGACTAGGTCAGGCAAACCCCCGTGGGTAGCAGCTAGCTCACAGATATCTGCTGGTTGGGTATCAGCTAGCTATCACATAGGTAGCGGTTGCCAAACTGCTAGAGAGCGGCTAGCTATCCAGTTGTTCGAACTATCACAGGATCGGTCATGGCTGCTGTCGTAGCATTCGTCTCACAAAAAGGCGGTGTAGGAAAAAGCACCTTGGCAAGAGCCCTTGCTCGCGAGGCGGCGGCAGGCGAACTGCGGGTTAAAATCGCCGATCTCGATACTCAACAGGGCACTTCGGTCGATTGGCACCGAGCACGCCTTGGCATCTCCATCGAGCCGATTGTGTCGGTTGAGGCATTCAAAACCGCGTCTCAGGCCCTGGCCGCTGCAGACGGCTTCGATCTGCTTATCATCGACGGCCCCGCTCGGACCAGCAAAGCTACACTTGAAATTGCACGGTCATCGTCACTCGTGGTTCAACCCACCGGCGCATCCTTGGACGATCTCAGGCCTGCCGTCCGCGAATACCATGCCCTTGTTAAGGAGGGTATCCCGACTGGACGGCTCGTTTTTGCGCTCAACCGCATTGGAACTTCGGCTGAAGAAAATGACGCGCGGGCGTATTTGACCGAAGCTGGGTATAATGTCCTCGACGGTTCGATCGTGGAACGACCAGCATACCGGCAAGCGCAGAACCAAGGCCTGTCAATTACCGAAACCAAATTCTCCGGCCTTAACCAGCGTGCTGATACTCTGATCCAATCCCTAATCGACAAAGTAGCGGGGTGAATGATGGCCGATATCTCGAAGCTAAAGAAGGCTACTCGATTGGGTTCACCCCCACCAATCAGTGAGGCGAGCCAGAATTTGGATGCACCCGAAGTAGCCCCCGCCCCTCCGGCTGCACCGCTGATAACCGCAACCCGCATTGATGCCCGCAGTTCGCGCAAGACTAACCGCACTCAACAATTTGCGACTAGGGTCACACCCGAATGGGACAATCGAATCCGCGAAATAGCTCAACGTGAGGGTCTGCTTCTTACAGAAGTGCTCGAGAAGGCACTCGACGCTTATGAGAAACTGCTAGCTCAAAGGTAGCTAGCCGCTAGATACCAGCCATCTCAACGCTAGATAGCGGAGGTCTAACTGCTAACACGGGGATCTTCCGCTAGCTGCTAGCCAGCAGCTACTGAGTCACCTAGGAAGGGAGAGAAGGGGGTCAGAGGCAGCGAGAAAGGATCGGTCATGCCCCTCGTTGCGCTGAAACCCACCCAGACCATCGTGGACATCGTCGGCGCCCTCGGCGGCACCTGGCACGGCTACAACGCCATGTGCCGTTGCCCGGCCCACGCCGACAGCGATCCCAGCCTCTCGATCCGGCAGGGCCATGACGGCATCCTCGTTCACTGCTTCGCCGGCTGCACCGCCGAGGACGTGCTCCGCGAGATCGCGCGCATCAGACCCGGACGCACCTACGACCCACCCGCTGAACAGCGCACCGGCAGACCCGCCAACATCGAACGGCTGTGGAACGAGGGGTTGCCGATCGCCGGAACGCCCGCGGAAGCCTATCTCCGCTTTCGCGGCATCACCGGCGCCTTCGACGACCTGAGCTACCACCCGCGCTGTCCGTGGGGACCGAAACCGCATACCCGGTTCCTCCCGGCGCTGCTGATCGCGGCGCGGGAGGGGCGCACGCTGCGCTCGATTCAGCGCATCTTCCTCGACCTCGCGCATGGCGGCTATCTCGACAAGGCGACGCTCGGCACGCCGGGAGGTGCGACCTGGCAGGGCATGCGCGTCACCGACACATTGGCGCTTGGTGAGGGGTTCGAGACCTCGGCCGCCTTCACCCAGATCCACGGCATCCCGTGCTGGGCGACGCTCGGCGCGGCGCGGCTCGACCGTGTCCACATCCCCGATAGCGTCACCACGCTGATCTTCGCCGAGGACAATGACTTCGAGGGCCGACGCGCACGACGCAAGGCGTGGGCCGCCTATCGGCCGCGCGGGCTGACGCTGAAGCGGATGCCGCCACCCTCACGTTATGGCGACTGGGCCGACGTCGTGAAACCCGGAGCCTGAGAGGGAAGGGGGGTCGGGGTCGTGAGCTGCACGAGCAGCCACAGACCCGGAGACCCCCATGACCGACCTGTTCGACCCTGCGCCCGCGCGCGCCGACCATGCCACCGCTGCCGCCCGCCTGCTGCTCCCCGCGATCGCCGGCGACGCGAAGATCACCCGAGCGATGCTCAACGACGCGATGATCCGCGCCTATGGCGGCACCGACGCCGATGGTCACTGGACCCAGCGCGAGAGCTTCGAGGTGCTGGAGCATGCGACCGCGCTGGCGGTATGCGCAGCAGGCACCACGCCGGCGGTCGACGCCGCGATCGGGCTTATGGCGCGCCTTCCTACCCAGACCGTGCGCAGCGAGGAGCAGATCGACTGGCAGCAATTCTCGACCCCGCTCGATCTCGCCACGATCACGGTCATGCTCGCGAACGCACGCGCGGATGACATCGTACTCGAACCGAGCGCCGGCAACGGTCTCCTGGTAGCGGGCCTCCCGCCGATCGCGGCGCTCCAGCTCAACGAGATCGATCCCGCGCGCCGCGAGCGGCTGTCGGCCACCTTCCCGAAAGCCAGCGTTACCGGCCACGACGGCGCGCAGATCGCCAGCGTCATGGCATCCGCGGAGCGCCCCAGCCTCATCCTGATGAACCCGCCCTTCTCGCGCTCGCTCGGCCGCGGTGCCGACGCGCTCGCTGCGGTCCGCCACCTGCAGGCGGCGATCAAGCGTGTGCGGCCTGGCGGGCGCGTCGTCGCGATCATGCCCGACTGGTTCTTCAACTCCGCGCGCATGGGCACGATCTGGTCGACGACGCTGGCGAGCGTCGCGCTGCGCACCTCGATCCGGCTGACCCATGCCTATGGCAAGCACGGCACCGGAGTCGCGGTGCGACTCTATGTCATCGACAAGACGGTGGGTGATACCACGACGGTCACGCTCCAGCGCGGCGCCGTAAGCGACCTGGTCGAGGCGCTGGTCATCCCGCCCCGGCAGGATCTGATCCCGGAGGCCGCCACTCCGGCGCCGGTCAAGCGGGGCGGGGGGCTGTCCCTCCTGCGCAGCGTGAGATCGAAGCCCGCTGCCACCCCGCGCATCTTCCGCGCTCTCGCCAGGAACGAGGTTCTCCCGGTCGGCTACCAGGTACTCGAGACGCCGGCGCCACTCGCCGAGCAGTCCGGCGTCTATCTGCCCTATCGGCCGAGCCGTATCGTGTTCGACGCTGCCGGCGAGCATCCGACCGCGCTGGTGGAATCGATCGCGATGGGCTCGATCCCCGCGCCGATCCCCGTCCATGTTCCGTCGCTGCCCGAACGCACCGTCACCGAACGCCTCCTGTCCTCCTCGCAGCTCGAGACCGTCGTTTACGCCGGCCATGCCTGGACCCAGTATATCCCGGGCCTGAGCAAGCCAGACAAGGAGGGCGTGGGGCTGGTGCTCTCCGACGACGGACGCGCGTACCGCAAGGGCTATTTCCTGGGCGACGGCACCGGGGCAGGGAAGGGGCGGCAGGTCGCGGCCGTCATCCTCGACAACTGGCTGGCGGGTCGTCGCAAGAACATCTGGATCAGCAAGAACGAGGCGCTCCATGCCGACGCGATCCGCGACTGGACCGCGCTCGGCGGTCTCGCGGCCGACGTGCAGCCGCTCTCGCGCTGGAAGATCGACGAGCCCGTCACGATGGACGAGGGCGTCCTGTTCGTGACCTATCCGACGCTGCGCTCCAACCGCGGCGACGCCACCCGGCTCGATCAAATCATCGCCTGGGCCGGTGCCGACTTCGACGGCGTCATCGCGTTCGACGAGGCGCATGAGATGGGCGGCGTCGCGGGTGGCGAAGGGTCGATGGGCACCAAGAAGGGCTCGCAGCAGGGCATCGCCGGCGTTCTCCTGCAGAACCACCTGCCCGACGCCCGCGTGCTCTACGCCTCGGCGACCGGCGCGTCGGAGGTGAACAACCTCGCCTATGCCGTGCGGCTCGGCCTGTGGGGGCCGGAGACCGCCTTCGCCAACCGCGAGGCGTTCATCACCCAGATCCGGCAGGGCGGGATCGCGGCGATGGAACTGGTCGCGCGCGATCTCAAGGCGACCGGCCTCTACACCGCGCGCGCGCTGAGCTTCGCCGGGGTCGAATATGACATCCTCCGCCACGAGCTGACGCCTGAACAGATCGCGGTGTACGACACCTATGCCGATGCCTGGGCGATCATCCATCGCGGCCTTGAAAAGGCGCTCGAACTCACCGGCGTCGTCGACGGCAACGAGGGCAAGACGCTCAACTCGGGCGCGAAGGCCGCGGCGCGCTCGCGGTTCGAAAGCTGCAAGCAGCGGTTCTTCGGGGCGCTCCTCCTGTCAGCGAAGCTCCCGACCGTCATCGCGGCGATCGAACAGCATCTGGCGGCCGATCAGTCGGTCGTGCTGCAGCTGGTCAGCACCGCCGAGGCGATCCTCGACCGCCGCCTGGGCGAACTGTCGCCCGACGAGCGCGCCGACCTCGACATCGATCTCTCCCCGCGCGAGGCCGTGATCGACTATCTGACGCGGGCATTCCCGGTCCAGCAGATGACCTTCTTCCGCGATGACACCGGCGAGGTGCGCTCGCGACCGCTGTTCGACGAGAGCGGCCACCCGGTCACCAACCCCGAAGCCGAAGCCGAGCGCGACAATCTGGTCGAGCAGCTTTGCGCGCTGCCGCCGATCGCGGCCGTGCTCGATGCCATCATCACCCGGTTCGGCACCGAGATGGTCGCCGAGGTGACGGGGCGCACCAAGCGCCTCATCACGGTGAGCGGGGGAGGGCAGAAGCTCGAATCGCGCTCGGCCCGCGCCACGCAGGCCGATTCCGCCGCCTTCATGGAAGGCACCAAGCGCATCCTGGTCTTCTCCGACGCCGGCGGGACCGGGCGGTCTTATCATGCCAGCCTCGATGCGAAGAACCAGCAGCAACGCGCGCATCTGCTCCTGGAGCCGGGCTGGAGGGCCGATCGCGCGATCCAGGGCCTGGGACGTACCCACCGCACGCATCAGGCCTGCTCGCCCCTGTTCCGGCCCGTCACGACCGACTGCAAGGGCGAACTCAGGTTCACCTCGACCATCGCGCGGCGTCTAGACAGCCTCGGCGCTCTGACGCGCGGCCAGCGCCAGACCGGGGGGCAGAATCTGTTCGACCCGGCCGATAATCTCGAAAGCGACTACGCCAAGGCGGCGCTCATCAGCTGGTATCACCTGCTCGTCGCGGGGAAGCTGACCAGCACCAACCTCACCGATTTCCAGCATCGCACCGGCCTGGAACTGCTCGATACCGACGGCGTGTTGAAGGAGGATCTCCCGCCCATCCAGCGCTGGCTCAACCGGTTGCTGGCGCTGCCGATCGGGCTCCAGAACTGCATCTTTGACGAATTCCTGGCGCTGGTCGAGGCACGGGTCGCGGCCGCGCGCGAGGCGGGGACACTCGATGTCGGCGTCGAGACGATGACGGTCGAGACCGCGACCGTGCTCGACGATACGATCCTGCGCACCGACCCGGTCAGCAAGGCGACCTCGCACCTGCTGACGATCGAGGTGACCCGGCGCCGCAACCCCATGTCGCTCGAGCGCGTGCTGCGCATCGCCGATACCGACCAGACCGCCGTGTTCGTGCGCAACGGCAAGTCGGGCAAGGTCGCGCTGCGCACCAACGCGCGCTCCTGGCTGACCGAGGACGGGGTGGCGGTGTCGCGCATCGAACTGATGCGTCCGACCCGGCACGAATATCTCGCACTCGACGATCTCTACGAGACGGCCTGGGAGGAATGCAGCCGCGCACGGTTCGAGGCGGAATGGTCGGCCGAGGTCGACGAGATCCGCGGCAAGCTCGACGTCGAGACGATCCGGCTCGCGACCGGCCTTCTGCTGCCGATCTGGTCGGCGCTGCCGAGCGACCATCTCGTGGTCAACCGCGTGGTCGATGCCGAGGGTCGCTCCTGGCTCGGGCGCATGGTGTTCCCGGGCGACGTGCCGGCGCTGTTCTCGAAGATGGGCCTCGACAGCAACGACGTGCTCAGCCCGGCCGAGGTCGCGCGCGCCGCGATGGAGGGCGGGACGGTCACGATCCGGCGACCGTTCGTGTGCGAGGTGAAGCGCGTACGCGTCAACGCCAAGCCGCGCATCGAGATCAGCGGCGCACCGGCCGACCAGCTCGCGTGGCTCAAGTCGATCGGCTGCTTCACAGAGATCATCGCCTACAAGACGCGCGTCTTCATCCCCGTCGAGACGGCCGATGCGGTTCTCGCAAAGCTGATGGCCTGACCGGCACGATAACAGCCAGCTAGCAGCAAGGTAGCCGCTTGTCGGCGAGCCCCAGTCGCCCTCCCGCCCAAGCGGGAAACGAGAGGGGAGAAGGAGCGGGGAGGGTGTCCGGGTCGGGGGAAACACCCGTGCACCGGACACTTTCCCGCTCATGGAGACGATAGATGACCCAGACCGTCAAACTCGCGAAGCTGAAGCGTTCCGAGAAGAACGTGCGCACCACCCCGCCCAAGAATATCGAGGCGATGGCCGCCAGCATCCGCGCTCGCGGCATCATGCAGAACCTGCTGGTGACCGCCGCCCGCCCGAAGGGCATGTTCGAGATAATCGCCGGCGATCGCCGCTATCTCGGTGCGATGATGCTGGCCGAAGCCGGCGAGATCGTTGCCGCCGACTATGACGTGCCGGTCAAGATCATCACCGGCGACGAGGCGGACCTGCGCGAGGTGTCGCTGACCGAGAATTTCCAGCGCGAGCAGATGACCGTCGCCGAGGAATGCGTCGCGTTCCAGCACTTCCTCAAGACCGACGGTGACGTCGACGCGGTCGCCAAACGGTTTGGCCAGACCCGCCGCTTCATCGAGGGACGGCTGCGCCTCGCCGATCTTGCCGAACCGATCTTCGAAGCCCTGGCCGCGGGCAAGATCTCCTACGAGATGGCCAAGGCCTACGGCTCGACGGCCGACAAGGCCAAGCAGGAGCGCGTGTTCGAGCAGTATGGTCACTCGTCCTACGTCAACGCCGACCAGATCCGTCGCGCGATCGCCAACGACACGATGAAGGCGACGGATCCGATCGCGATCCTGGTCGGTGCCGATGCCTATGTCGCCGCGGGCGGCCGCATCGAGCGCGAACTGTTCAGCGAGGACGGTGACCGCTGGACCGACCCGGAACTCGCGCAGACGCTCGCTGCCTCGCTGATGGAGGCCGAGGCCAAGCGGCTCGGCGAGGAACTGGGCGTCGCATGGGTGCGCCCCGTCGCCACGACCAGCCTCTACGGCATCACGTCCGACCTCCACCGCGTGACGCTGCCGGCAGCGCCGCTGACGGACGAGGAACAGACGCGCTGCGACAAGATCGAGGAGCGCGTGCAGGTCATCGAGAGCGATATGGAGGACGAGGGTATCGATGACGACACCTATGCCGCGCTCGATGCGGAATCGGATCGGCTGCGCGAGGAATATCAGGCGATCCACGACAAGGCGCCCGAGCTGACCGACGAGGTCAAGGGCCAGGTCGGCGTCTTCCTGACGCTCGGCCGCGACGGCAAGATGACGCTCGACACGACCTATTACAGCGAAACGCCGATCCGCCTGCCCGGGGACGATCGGCCGCTGCCGTCGTCGCCGTCGTCGCGTCGCACCGCCGACCTGCCGCCCGAGGCGGTCGCTCCTGGCGGCAAGCCGCTCAGCGCGCGGCTCCATGACGAACTGGCGGTCCAGCGCCGCGACATCCTCGCCGCCTCGATCCTCGGCGATCCGGGGCTCGCGCTCGACTATATGCTGTTCTGCCTCGCCGACCCCAGCCACGGCTACGGCCGCTACGGGACGACGGTTCGGGCAGGGCGTCCGCAGGACCCGCAGATGCCCAAGGATCAGCCCGCCACGCAGGCGCAGGTCGCGATCGCCGAAGCCCGCGAGGGTCTCGACACGTCGTGGACGGAAGGGTCGAACCCGGTCGAGCGGTTCGAGGCGTTCCGCGCGCTCAGCGACGACGCCAAGGCGGCCTGGCTCGCGGTCGTGGTGGCGACCTCGCTCGAGGCCAAGCCCGATTACAGCTCGGTCACCACCAACCCGCTCCATGCGCGGCTCGCCTCGATCCTCGAGATCGAACCCGCCAAATGGTGGCGCCCTACCTCGGCGAACTTCTTCGACCGCGTGTCGAAGGGTACGCTGCTGGCGCTGCTCACCAACGTCGGGGGCGCGCCGCTCGCGGCCCGCTACATGGCCTCGAAGAAGGGCGAGATCTCGACCAGCTGCGAGAAGCTGTTCGCCGGCGAAGCGATCACCGAGGCGGAGACCAAGGACGCGGCGCTGGCCTGGGTGCCCGACGCGATGCGGTTCGATCTCGTGTCGGTCGCCGGTGCCGACGAGGCAATCGACGACGAGCCCGGCGATGAGGGCTTCGACGACGACGACTACGGCGACACCGATGATCTCGGTGCCGACGATGCCGGGATCGACAGCGACGAGGCGCTGATCGCGGCCGAATAGCCCCCCGATACCCCCGGCCCGTTCGTCTCCCGGGCACACCTTGGCGGCTGTCCCTCACCGGGGCGGCCGCCTTCTTTTTACCCGCGGACCGTCACGCGTGGCCCGCGCATCGAGGGAGCTTTCCCATGACCTTTCACCGCAAATCGACTGCGCCACGCCGCGATGTCGCGGCCGAGATCACCAACCTCATAATCGCCAAGCTTGAAGCCGGCGTCCTGCCCTGGTCGCGCCCCTGGGGACTGACCGGGGCAGGGGGGCGACCGCTGCGGCATTGCGGCACGCCCTACACCGGCATCAACGCGCTCTATCTCTGGGCGATCGGCGACGCCCAGGGGTTCTCTGGCCGCAACTGGATGACCTACCGACAGGCGACCGAGTTGGGCGGACAGGTACGGCGCGGCGAGCATGGCGCGCACAGCGTCTATTATTCGACCTTCTCGAAAACCGAGGCGGACCGCGTCACCGGCGAGGCGGCGACGAAGAATATCCGGTTCCTGCGCTCGTACACGGTGTTCAACGTCGATCAGATCGACGGTCTCCCGGCGTATTATTATCCGGTGCCCGCACCGCCCGAACCGCGCATCGAGAGCCGGCACCGCGCCGCGATCGATGCCTTCTTCGGAGGCCTGCCGGCGACCGTGCGGCATGGCGGCGATCAGGCATTCTATTCGCCGATCGGCGACTATATCCAGCTACCGCAGCGCGGCGCGTTTCGCTCGGACGATCATTACGCCAGCACGCTCGCGCACGAATATGTCCATTATTCGGGCGCGCCGCAGCGCCTCAACCGCGAGTTCGGCAAGAAGTTCGGCGACAACGCCTATGCGTTCGAGGAGCTGGTCGCCTGCATCGGCCAGTGTCTGGTGTGCGCCGACCTCAATCTGCCCGGCGAGCTGCACGACAACCACGCCAGCTACGTCGATCATTGGCTGAAGATCCTGAAGGGCGATTCAAGCGCGATCATCAAGGCCGCGGCGAAAGCCGAGCAGGCGGTGACCTGGCTCCATAACGCCGCCGCGGGTGGCGCGCCCGGGATCGACCAACCCGAAGCCCTCGCAGCATGACCTGGAGATCGCACCATGCACATCGAATTGCGCAAGCTGAAGGTGGTCGACGCTTTGTCCGAGGAAACGACCTGCTACTCGGCCGAGATCTGGATCGATGGGCAGCGCGCCTTCCTCGCCTCGAACCGCGGTCATGGCGCCGCGGACGATTACCATGCCGTCGGCAGCGTCACCGAACAGGCGGTCGATGCCTGGCTCGCCGCCAACCGGCCCGTCTCGCGGCTCGGCGACAGCGTCATGCCGCACTGCCTCGAATTCGAGGTGGCGGCGCTCATCACCCGGATCGAGGAGGCGAAGCGGCTGCGCCGGCAATGCCGGACGAAGCTGGTGACGATCGAGGGCGACCAGGTGTTCTGCTATCGGCTCAAGGGCAGGACACCCGCCATCGTGTTCGCCGGCGTGCAACGCCTCACCCCGTCGGCGCGCATGGTCAACGGCGATGACGCCGCGCTCGACGAGGCGGTCGCCGTGATGATCGCCCAGGCCGGGAAGCACGCCCCATCCTGATCGCATGACAGCTTCCACCCGACAGGACAGGATACGCACCATGCAACCGCAACGCCGCCCCCTCATCCGCGCACTCGCCTTCGACGAGGTCGGCGCCGCGATCGGCCGCCTCGTGGATGTCGCCTCGTCCGATACCGGGCAGGCCGCGCGCGTCGCGGACTTCCTGCTGGCGTGGTGGAATGGTGACGACAACGGCCACTTCCCCATCCTCCACCTCAGCAACTGCGACGCGATCATTTCCGAGGACATGCTAATTGTCATGGCCTGGCTCGCGCAGGAGCCTGCGATCTATCCCGATGCGTGGGGCTATCGTGACGCAATGGTCGACCTTGTCGGCCGATGGAGGCTGCGATGAGCGCACGGCCGTTACAACCATTATGGGCCTGCTTTCGTTTGCCCCGAACGCAATCATGGCGGCAGACCGTAGTGGGAGACTGGCATGAGCGATAATATACGGCTCGCGCTAATGCGGCAGGCGCTCGCGCTTTATGACGCGACCGACGACGGAGCGACCGTTGCCGCCTGTCATCTGCAGGCCGCGGTCGATGCGGAGCAGGGTCTGCGGCCTATGCAACCGGGCGAGGACATCGATCCTGAAATACCGGAGCAATTACGTAACTGGTTATCGTGAAGGGGAGGGGGAGCGAATTTCTGAGCGCGTGAGGCGCTCGGGAGATCGCTCATGCCCTACGATGTCGCCTTCCGCCACCAGCAGGCGCTCGACCCGAGCGCGCTGGTCACGATTGGAGCAAGCCTTCACGCCATCACCCGCGCGATCGACGACTGCCGCAACGCCGGCATCGCCTTCGAGACCGATCCCGCGGTCATCCTGCTCGCCCGCCATCTCGCAAGCGTCACCGCGCGGCAGTCCGAAGACGCGCTCCTCAAGCGGCGCTGCATGGACCGTATCGCCGAGCTGCGACAGCACCCGGCGCTGCTGACGCTCGCGGTGCGCGGCGTCGCGCACGATGCGGCCGCCAAGGATCGCTTCCACAGCGACGGACGCAAGGCGCTGCGCCGGCTCGCCGAAACGCTGGGGCTCGACCCCGCGCACTACGACCTTCGCTCGAACCGCAGCCACGCCTCCCGGTCCGGCGAGATCACCCTCCACGGCGAGGAGCTGTGGATGCAGCTATCGCTCCACGGCACCATGGCCGACCGCGAGGTCATCTACCGCCGCGTCAGCGGTCGTCACGATCACCTCGGGGAGCGCGACTGCTACGCCTCGATCCGCGACCTGCTCGCGCCCGAGCGGTTCGCCGTGCGGCTGCGCAAGGAATTGCGGCTCACACCGCCGGTCGCCGAGCCGGTCAGCCTGTTCGGCTGATCGATCACCCGTCCACACACGCGAAAGGACCGCCATCATGGGCTGGCTAAGCATGCCGCTGTCGTCGATGTTCCCGCACACAGGCCCCAAAGCCTATCTCGACGCGCAATTCACCTACGACAACCGCAATGCCGACGGGAAGGGCAAGGCGCTGCGCGTCATCGCCTCTTCCTGCCTGCGCAACAAGGTCTGGTACGCGGCCGTGGTGCCGTCGACCGACGGCACCGACGAACCCGCCTTCGCGGCCGTCTGCCTGGTCAGCTGGAATCCGCGTGCCAAGGACGGATTCGTGTTCGCCTACAAGGATATGACCGAACACGCCGGGCCATGCGAGGCCGAATGCCCCGAGCGCATCCTCTCGCTGCTCGGCGATACCGACGATCCCGGTGCGCTCGACTGGCGCCGACGCTGCCTCGAGCGGCTCGCGACCCCGGTACGCCCGCTCGAACACGGCATGCACATCCGCTTGCCGAGCAAGGTCACCTTCGTTGACGGCTATGAGGGAGACGAGTTCATCGTCCACAAGCGCGGCCGCAAGATCTCGCTCGCGATCCCCGGCAACAGCTACCCGAAATATCGGATCGGTAACCTTCGCAAATGGGCGTGGACACTCGTGCCGCCCAAGCCCGAAACTCGCGTCCACAAGACGGTGTTCGGTTGATCGCCGACATCCCCCACGTCAGGATCATCGCCATGTCCGCCCCGTATCCGCCCGTCACACCCAGCCCGAAGCGGTCGCAGCTCTGCAGCCGCGCCCATGCCCAGCGCGTCGCCATGCGGATGTTCGATGCCGGCGCACGCCAGGTCTCGATCGTGCGCACCGGCGATCCGCTGCAACCCTTCCGCGTCCTCCCGGTCATCGTCGACGGGCCGAACGTCGAAGTCGAATTGCGCTACGCATGAGGGGCGCGCTGCTCCTCGGCATCGCCGCGCTCGCCGCCTGCGGGGCAGGGGCACCCCAGGGCCACGACGGTGCGACGATCACCGGCGAGGGGCGGGCGATCGACGGCGACACGGTTTCGGTCGATTTCCGCCTGTCGGGGGCCGACGCCTTCGAGCGCAAGCAGATGTGCTCGAAGGACGGTGCCTGCTATCCATGCGGCAAGTTTGCTCAGGATTCCGCCTCGCGTATCCTCAAGAGCGGTGTCGCCACGATCCGCATGACCGGCGCGAGCAGCTATGGCCGCCCGATCGCCATCGTGACGGTCGACGGCTACGACCTGGGCGAGCAACTCATTTTGCAGGGTCTGGCGGTGCCGGCGACGCAATATCTGCGCGGCGATCCGCAACGCGCCGCGCGCTATGTCGCCGCGGCAGAACAGGCCCGGTCAGCGGGTCACGGTGCCTATGCGGGGGAATTCATCGATCCGGCGCGCTGGCGGCGCGGGGAACGCCTCGCGTGCGAGGCGCGTTATTGATATCCCCCCCTTGGAAGAGGCGGTCCGGCATGCTCCCTTGCCGAACCGCCTTTTCTTTTGTCGTCAGCCCTTGAGCTTCGGACCGGGGCCACGATCGTCGGAATCGTAATCGGGTCCCGGGTCATGCGACCAGGACGCGCCGATCGCGAACGCCGCGTCGAACCGGCCCAGCGGACCGTCCGGCTCGGCCGCGACATACGGGTTGACCAGCGGCTTCACCGGCAGCTTGTTGCGGTAGATGTGCCCGGCGATGCGACCGCGCGCCTCCAGCAGCTTCTCCAGCCAGACGAGATCGTCGAGCATGGTCACGACGCCCTTGCCGGCGACGCAATAATAGAGGCACCGCTGGAAATCGTCGCACGCGGTGCTGAGGATCGTGGTCAGCTTGACCTTGCCCTCGTTCTCGCCCTCATGAATCCATTCGAGCGATTCCCGCAACTCGCGCGCCGAGAGATACGCATCCTCCGGATTGCTGCCGATGCACGCTCCGGCGAGCATGCGCCGGGTGACGCGAATATCCAGATCGACCGACAATTCGGTGAGCACCGCGTCGAGGTCGAACTCTCCGATAAATTCCGAACGCTTCATGGCCAGCTCCTTTGTTCATTGAACGTAACGTGAACAAAGGCGACAAGGCAAGCATTATGGAGTAGCATCACCACCATGTGGCTCGTCCCGCGCGATACCCGGGGTCTAACCTCCCGCTCGCCCGTCCCCGACGTGGTGCGCGAGGCGCTGGTGCGCTGGTATACCGGCGAAGGCGAGGACAGCGATCACCGCGCGTCGGTCATCATGGTGGTCAAGGCACGCGACCATCACCAGTGGATCGCCTGCGACTGCCTGGGGGAGGGGACGGACCCACCGCTACTCTCGCCGGCCTATCTCTCCGAAGCCGAAACCTATTACCTGCGACGCCTTACCAGTATCCGCCAGCGTCGCCCCGAGCATGACGTCGACTGCCCCTTCTTCCGCGAGCAGGCACCGCCCCGCATCCGCGAGAAAGCGACCGCCACCCCGCGCACGATCAACGAGCCGGACGGGCTGTTCTCGGCGCACCGGCTCGCCCCCGAGAAACTGGCGCAGCTGCCCGACGACAGCGAACCCGACGATCGCACCCGCGGCGTCGCGATCCCGCGCCTCGCGCGGCTGCTGTGGCAGCTGATGGAAATGGCGCAGGTCAACGTCGTCGAGCCGCTTGAGGTCGGCGAGCCGCGCACCACGTCGATGGCGAGCGAATTCGCGGCGATGCGCGCCGCGGCCGAACGGGTCCAGATCGCACCGGGTATCCCGCTCGCGCGCCATCTCTACACCCACATCGACCCCTACGAACGCGGCATCGTATTCGCGAAACTGCGCGAGGCGGCGAAGAAATGGCCGAGCGAGCACGCCCCGCAGGCCTTCCTCCTCCTGTATGCGATCGACGTCTCCGGCTCGACCATCACGCTTGCCGAAGGGCGCGAGCTGATCGTCAAGAACCGCATCCGCCACATCGGCGTCCACCAGCGCCACATCGGACCGCCGTATCTGGTCCTGGCCGTCGTCGGCGAGCACAACCCGCGCGAGGGCTATGCGTGCCTGCGCGCCTATGCGCAGCCGATCGCGCGCCCCGCCAATTTCGTCGCGATCCACAATCTCGCCGAACGCAAGACGATCGTCGGCCTGCTCGATCTCCAGTACCGGCTTCGCCGGCGCGGCATCGGCGTCGGATTCAAGCGCCTCCTGTTCGACATCGCGACGTCGATCGGCGACGTCCGCCCCGACCTCATCCTGGACCTGCGGGACTTCACCACCGGCGAGGTGATCGAGGCGGCGCTCGAAGTCGTCACCGGCGACAATCCCGATGCGCTGGGGCTGAAGCTGCGCCAGGTCGAAAAGCTGCGTGAGATCGCGCCCGTCGTGACGATCCATGCCGAGGATCTCGAAGGCGATAATCTGGAAAGCGCCGTTCTCGATCAGCTTCATATCGGCTGATACCGAAACGGCCGCCCCGGTTTCCCGAAACGGCCCTCGTCTTCACACCGGAATCTGCGGTCAGATGTTGTCGCCGAGCGCGCCCTTGACCGAGCCCTTTACGTCCTGAGCGGACCCCTTCAGCTTCTGGGCCTTGCCCTCCGCTTCGAGGCTCGCGTTGTCGGTCGCCTTGCCGATCCCTTCCATCCCACATTTCCCAAGTAAGGCGCTGATTTCGCTGTCCTGACCATTATATTTCCTATATAAAACATGGTGTTGAAGGCTGCGAGGGGCGCGTTTCATGGATCACCCAGAGGGTGCGGGCTTGCAACGGGCAGATCGGGTGGATTTCGACCCTCGCGTGCGGCTGGAATTTCGCGGCACGCAGCTCAGTTCCGACGGCGGCCTTCTGGTGATGCGCGAGCTTGATGACGCGCTCGGGTTGTCCGATTTGGCGTCAGCGGCGCTGCGCGATACTCGCTCTGGCAAGAACACGGTCCATCGGCTCGACGGCCTGTTCCGGCAATCAGTCTTTGGGCGGCTGGCCGGATACGAGGATGTCAACGACGCCAACCGTCTCGCCTGCGATCCGGTCATGCGCCAAGTTGTCGGCGGCAGAGCGGTCGATGCACAAGCGGCCTCGGCATCGCAGATGGGACGGTTCGAGACCGAGACGCTGGCTCTGGCCGGGAACCGTGCCGCGCTGGCCGACCTGAACGGGCAATGGATCGACCGGTTCCATGACCGTAACGGGCTGAAGTACATCGTTCTGGACATGGACAGCTCGGTCAGCCCGACCCATGGCGACCAGGAAGGGTCCGCCTGGAATGGCCATTTCGACTGTAGCTGCTATCACCCCAACTTTCTGTTCAACCAGTTCGGGATGCTGGAACGCTGCGCCCTGCGCCATGGCAACGTCCACAGCGCCGATGGCTGGCGTGATGTTCTCGACCCCGTCATTGCGCGCTACGCGGAGCGCGACCTTGGTGGCAGGTTCTTCCGGGCCGATGCTGCCTACGCGATCCCGGCGATCTATGAGCGATTGGAAGAAGCGCGGTTCTTCTACGCCATCCGGCTGCCCGCAAACGCGGTCCTCAAGGACAAGATCGCGCATCGGCTAACGCGCCCTGTCGGGCGGCCGTCACTGACCAAGGTCAAGCGGTTCTTCGAGGAATTCGAGTATCAGGCGGCGTCCTGGGACAAGGAACGCCGGGTGATCGCCAAGATCGAATGGCATCCGGGCGAACTGTTCCCGCGTGTCGGCTTCATCGTCACCAACCTGCCGATGGAGCCGGACTGGGTGGTGCGGTTCTACAACCAGCGCGGCACCGCCGAGCAGCACATCAAAGAGGGCAAATACGCCTTTCGCTGGACGCGGCTGTCGTGCCGGAAGTTCCGCGACAATGAGGTGCGGCTGCAACTGCACGCCCTGGCGTACAACCTGGCCACCTTCTTGCGCTGCATCGAGCTGCCCGAGGCCATGGCCGACTGGTCGTTGACCAGCCTGCAACTGAAGCTGATCAAGATCGGGGCACGTGTGGTCCGTCACGCCCGCACCATCACCTTCCAGCTGGCCGAGGTCGCTGTCACCGGCACGATGGTACGCGCCATCCTCGCCGCTATCCGCCGATTGCGAGCGCCACCGCTATGCGCATGATCGCGATCCACGCTCAAACTGAACGAAAGCGGCTGGACAGATCTGTCCGCTGCGCTGAAAAACGCCGCCCCTGGGCAAGGAAACAGCGGCTTCGCGGTCTGATCCGTCCAGACCCAGCAGTCTGCGCGACCGCAGGTGCCGCTTGCGGCAGAAAATCCTTGTCTAGCGCTCGGATACAGGCGATCTTCACCTCAAACGACACGCCACTTGGGGAATGCAGGCTCATTCATACCGAGGTTCCTTTTCAATATTCTGGTCAAGGGCTGGGTTCTCAGCTCGCACGGGGCGTGTTTGACACGGTGCGTGCGCGCGGCGGCAAGATCGTTCTGCGCTGCTCTTTCATGGGCCGTTTTTTTGCCCGCCATCCCGAGTATTCCGATATCGTGTCAGGCTAGTTCTGCCGGACGGCGGGGTGATCGGGGGCGGGGTGATCGGGCGACAGCCCGTCGCAGGATGAATAGCGAAGCGGGCCGATGCGGTTCCGCAAACACCAGTGAAAAAAGGGGCCAGCTATGGGCAAGGGATCGGATATGTTCGTCGCCGCGCTTGAGAACGAAGGCGTGGATCGTGTCTTTGGCGTGCCGGGCGAAGAGAACCTCGATCTGCTGGAATCGCTCAGGACCTCCAGCATCGAACTGGTTCTGACACGTCACGAGCAGGCGGCGGCTTTCATGGCGGCGACATATGGCAGGCTTACGGGCAAGCCCGGCGTCTGCCTCGCCACGCTTGGACCCGGCGCCCTGAACCTGTCAACCGGAGCCGCATATGCGCATCTGGGCGCAATGCCGATGATCCTCATCACGGGCCAGAAGCCGCTGATGAATGGCAAGCAGGCGCGCTTCCAGATCGTGGATATCGTCGCATCGATGAAGCCGCTTACAAAGATGACGCGCCAGATCGTCAGTGCCGCCAGCATACCTGCCATGGTGCGCGACGCTTTCCGGGTCGCGACCGAGGAAAGGCCCGGTCCGGTGCATCTGGAACTGCCCGAGGATGTCGCGGCGGAAGAGGTCGAAGACATCCCGGTCATCTTTCCGCATGCGCTGCAGCCGCCCGTTGCCAGCGCCGCATCATTGGACATTGCCGCCAAGGCCATTCTGGCGGCCCGGCGCCCTCTGGTCATGGTCGGGGCGGCAGGAAACCGGCCCGCGCTGGTCGAGGCGCTGTCAGACTTCATTGCGCGCACGCGACTGCCGTTCTTCAACACACAGATGGGGAAGGGGGCCGTCGCCGGCGGCTCGGACCGCTACATGGGAACGGCGGCGCTGTCCGAGGGCGATTATGTCCACGAAGCCGTCGAGCGCGCTGATCTGATCATCGCCATCGGTCACGACACGATTGAAAAACCGCCCTTCCTGATGAAGAGCGCGGGCGGAAGCCAGGTCATCCATATCGGCTATCAGTCGGCCACGGTGGAGCAGGTCTATCACCCGGATATCGAGGTGATTGGCGATATCGGTGCCACGGTTGCCGGACTGGCCGAACGGCTGGCCGGGCGGCTGACGGGCGATCAAGGCATGCTGGACCTTCGGCAGAATATACTTGCTCGCATCAACGACCGCTCTGATGAAAGCCGCTTTCCCATCACCCCGCAGCGTATCGTCCATGATGTCCGTGCGGTGATGCCAGAAGACGGGATCGTCTGTCTGGACAACGGCATGTACAAGATCTGGTTCGCGCGCAACTATCGCACCCATGTCGCCAACACGCTGCTTTTGGACAATGCGCTCGCAACGATGGGCGCCGGCCTTCCGTCCGCGATGATGGCAGCCATGCTTTACCCTGCGCGGCGGGTGATGGCGGTCTGCGGCGATGGCGGCTTCATGATGAACTCGCAGGAAATGGAAACGGCTGTTCGCCTCGGTCTGAATCTCGTCGTCGTCATCCTGAACGACAGCGCCTACGGGATGATCCGCTGGAAGCAGGCGGTGGAGGGGTTCCCGGATTTCGGCATGAGCTTCGGCAATCCCGATTTCGTGCGCTATGCCGAGGCTTACGGTGCCAAAGGTTCGCGGGTGACGGCGGTCGAAGACCTCGTCCCGGTGCTCGAGGCGGCCTTTACCGGCGGTGGCGTGCATCTCGTGGAGGTGCCGATAGATTATTCCGAGAACACCCGCGTGCTGGTGGAAGAGCTGCGCAACCGCGCACCGAACGTGGAATGCACTTGATGCTGATGAAAGGATGTCGGCCATGCTGACTGTTGTGCAGGCTTTCGACCGTGCGCCAATCACGGAGGTCGGGACGGACGATGCCGCTGCGCTTGAGCGCAAGCTGCAGGCGGCCGAGCGTGTGTTCAAGGACCGCGATGGCTGGCTGAAGCCGCATCAGCGGATCGCGATCCTGCGCAGACTTGCCGCGCTGATGGAAGGCAAGCGGGATCATCTGGCCATGCAGATCGCGCGCGAGGGCGGAAAGCCGTTGCCCGATGCTATCGTCGAAACGAACCGCGCCATTGACGGCGTCAACAATGCCGCTGACGAGTTGCGCAATTTCGCCGGGCGCGAGATCCCGATGGGCCTGTCGGCGGCTGCCGAGAACCGTTGGGCGTTCACCACGAAAGAGCCGATCGGCATCGTCGCGGCCATATCGGCCTTTAACCATCCGCTTAATCTGATCGTGCATCAGGTCGCTCCGGCCATCGCCGTCGGCTGCCCGGTCATCATCAAGCCGGCCAGTACCACACCGCTCTCCTGCCTTGATTTCGTAGCACTGGTCCACGAGGCCGGTCTGCCCGAGCCATGGTGCCAGAGTTTCGTCGTGACGGACAACGAACTGGCCGAAAGGCTGGCCACGGATCGGCGGGTTGCCTTCCTGAGCTTTATCGGCTCGGCAAGGGTCGGCTGGTCGCTTCGCGCCAAACTGCATCCCGGCACCCGCTGCGCGCTAGAGCATGGCGGGGCGGCGCCGGTCATCGTTGATCGCAGCGCCGATCTCGACATGGTCGCCGGTCCGGTCGTGAAGGGAGGATTTTACCATGCTGGGCAGGTCTGCGTGTCGACACAGCGGATCTTTGTCCATGACGAGATTGCTGACGAGTTCACGCAGAATCTTGTCGCACGGGTCGAACAGCTGCGGATCGGCGATCCTGCCCATAAGGATGCAGAGGTCGGGCCGCTGATTCTGCCGCGCGAGGTCGCCCGCGTCCAACAGTGGATCGCAGAAGCGCTTGCAGGTGGTGCGGTCCTTGCGACCGGCGGAGAGCGTCTGTCCGAGACGACCCTGCAGCCGACGGTGCTGATCAACCCTGCGGCGGATGCCAAGATTTCAACGCAGGAGGTTTTCGGGCCGGTGGTCGCGGTCTACCGCTATCACGACCTCGACGATGCCATCGCGCGGGCGAACGCTCTGCCCACCGCCTTTCAGTCCAGCATTTTTGCGCAAGATATCGGCGTGGCCATGCGAGTGGCCGACCGGCTGGACGCCTCGGCTGTGATGATCAACGAACTCACCGCGTTCAGGACCGACTGGATGCCTTTCGCCGGCCGACGGGAGTCCGGCTATGGTACGGGCGGCATCGGCTATACAATGCGCGACATGACCGAGGAGAAGATGATCC
>JAPKCG010000250.1 GCA_028823055.1 Sphingomonas bacterium | reverse complement strand
TTGCTTTCCCGTCTGCTGGTGACGATGCGGCTCGTCGCGCCCGGTCCCGATCGCCCGTCCGATGCAACGCAATCGCTCATCGCGCGCGCGCTCGGCCTGGGCGATTGGGCTGCGGTGGTTGCGGCGTTGGCCGATACACGGCAGGAGGTCACTCGGACCTGGCAGTTGATAGTGGAACAAACCGATGAATGAGGGCGATAGCCTTCCCGCAATCACAGTGATGACGCCCGATGGCACGCCGTTAGCGCTCGCCGCAGCCCCGCGCCCCATGGTGATCTATTTCTACCCCAAGGACGATACGTCGGGCTGCACGCGGGAGGCGCAGGATTTCAGCGCACTGCGAGAGGAGTTCGCAGCGGCGGGCGTCAGCGTCATCGGGATTTCCAAGGACAGCCCGAAAAGCCACGCCAAATTCATCGCTAAACATGACCTGACCGTATCGCTGGCAAGCGATGAGGACGGCACCGCTTGTGAGGCATTTGGTGTGTGGAAGGAAAAGTCGATGTACGGTCGAACCTATATGGGGATCGAGCGTGCCACATTCCTGTTCGATACCGATGGCAAATTGGTCGGCAAGTGGGGCAAGGTGCGCGTGAAAGACCATGCCCAAACGGTGCTAGACGCAGCTCTTGCGCTGTAATCGCCCGTTCTAATTGCCGAGCGTGATCCTACCTTTCGCGCGGTCCGTCCCTTCGGCACTTAGATCGAGCGCGAAGGGTTTATTCTCGTTGGTTGTTCCGACCAAACCGTTGCCGCCTGGATTGACCGTGAACCCGACCTTGTTCAGTCGATCCTGAAACCATTGCTGGACGGCGGCGGGGTCCGCAGGACTGGTGAAGGCGACCTGGACCGTGCCGGTAGCATCTTTGCCGCCGCCGTCGATGTTGACGGTGTCGATCGTCGAGCCCGGATAGAGATGGACTCCATTCAGGTCGAAATTCTTGGCGTCCAGCTGGATCTTGGGCAATTTGATCTTGCCTGAAAAGCCGGGAACGTCGAGCTTCACTTCGCCCGATTTTCCGTCCATCGCGCCGAGCACATTACCGCTGTCGGCGTTGATCGAAATCGAGGTTGCCGGGTCGGATTTCTGGCATCCGGCCAGCGTCAGAAGAGTGAGCGCGATAAGCAACTGGCGGGACATCGACTTCTCCGGGGTCTGGACTGGTCAAGCGGTTAACCCTGACGTCGAGCGGGTTCAAGGTCGCGCTTACGCTTTTCGTGGGTGACGCACTGCAGCAATTTCCGCTAGGGCATTTGCAATCATGGACAAACCGACCAGTAGCTACCCCGCGACCACCGCCGCGACAGAGCCGGCGACGGCGATCGCGAGCGAGCCCCCCGGCGCGCCGATCGGCTTTGTCGAATTCGTGCTGCTTGTCGCGGCGCTGATGTCGCTGACCGCGCTGGGTATCGATTCGATGCTGCCCGCCTTGCCCGCGATCGGAGACTCGCTGGGGATAGCGGCGGAGAACGACCGGCAGTTCATCATCACCGCCTTCCTGATCGGCTTCGGGCTGGCGCAGCTCGTCCATGGGCCGCTTGCCGATCGCTATGGCCGTCGTACCGTGCTGCTCTGCGCGCTGGCGGGGTACGTCGTTGCCAACGTGCTTGCGGCGATTTCGTCGAGCTTCGTGTTGCTGCTCGTCGCGCGCGTCGTCGGCGGAGCGATGATCGCTGCCTCTCGCGTGGCGACGGTGGCGCTCGTCCGCGATTGTTACCACGGCCGCGCGATGGCGAAGGTCATGTCGATCGCGTTCATGGTGTTCATGATCGTTCCCGTGCTGGCGCCCACCTTTGGCCAGACGGTTCTGCTGTTTGCGGATTGGCGGGGGATTTTCTGGACGATCGCCGGGGTGACCGCGCTGGTCTTCGCGTGGTTCTATTTCCGGATGCCCGAAACGCTGCGTCCTGAAAACGTCCTGCCATTGTCGCTTTCTCGTGTAGCCAGCGGCTGGCGGATCGCGCTGACCGACCGGTTCTCGATTGGCTATACGCTGGCGACGGCGGCGCTGATGGGCGCGCTCTATGGCTATCTGAATTCGGTCCAGCAGATCATGTATGACACGTTTGAACGGCCCAGCCTGCTCGCCTTGATGTTCGCGGCGACCGCATCGCTGATGGCGGTTGCGAACCTTACCAATGCGCGCATCGTCATGAGGCTGGGTACGCGGCTGATCAGTCACAGCGCGGTGACGATGCTGACGCTGCTGAGTGCTATCCATCTCGCGGTGACGATGATGGGTTATGAAACGATGATTACCTTCATGGTCCTGCAAGCCTTGATCATGGCATGTTTCGGGCTGTCGACCTCCAATTTCTCGTCGATGGCGATGGAGAATATGGGGCGGATCGCCGGGACGGCATCAAGCGTCCAGGGGTTTCTGAGCGTCACCATCGGGGCTGTGCTGGGCGTGTTCATCGGTCAGGCGTTCGACGGCACGACGCGTCCGCTTGCCGCCGGATTCCTGATCATGGGCGCGATCTCGATCCTGTTCGTCCTGTTGACCGAGCGCGGGCGATTGTTCCGGCCGGGCTGAGGGAACCCAAAGGGACGCCCCGCCGTTCGCGCTTCTGTAAAGGAGACGATCATGGGTGGACATCAGGTTCCCGGGCGCGGTTCGGGCGACGACGGATATGACGAGGAAGGATTCGACGAGAGCCAGCGCGCCGAGATACTCGAAGCGACGCGCAACGGGCCGGGCGACGGCACCGTCATGACCAATCTCGACCCCGACCTTGGCGAGATGCGCGACGATGATGGCGCGAGCGAAGATGAGGTCGTGATGGATTCGACGACTATCGGCGAAATGGATGACGATGCGTCGATGGATCGGGACGACATCAAGGAGGATGACGTTCAGGCCGAACTGGACGATGGGAGCATCGGGTCGGACGAATTGACCGATCGCGATGACGCGGCGGTAAGCTGACGATCAGGGCCGGGCTTGCCGAAGCGTCGCTTGCGACACTTTGTTAGTCATAGCTGTAACGAACCGCCGCACTTGTTAATGTTAGCGACAGAAACTGTTGCCAAAGCGCAACATAATTGTCCTTAACGCTGAAAAGATGGTGCGTTGCGGTGAGTTGCGCAACATTTGCGGAGATGCCGGGTTTTGCTGGGTGAGATCGCGGACGACATGGATCGTCGCGGTCCACCAACATCGTGATAAAGGTATCTTCCATGGTTAAATCCATCATCGTGGCCGCGATTGCGGCGGCGACCATTGCCGTTCCCGCCTATGCGCAGGACATGAGCGACGACCAGACGTCCGGCGCGACCGCGCCCGATGGCAGCCGTGCGTTCGGCATCGATCCCTATGTTGCCGTCATGGGCGGCTGGGAGCAGTTCGACAGCGAGAGCAACCCCGCGGGCATCCCCGGCGGTTTCCGTAACAACAAGCTGAACGGCAGCTTGGTTCAGGGTGTCGTCGGCGTCAACGTGCCGCTCGGCCCCGTGTTCGTGGGTGCCGAAGGTAACGTCGCCAAGGGCGTATCGGGCGACATCGACTGGGAATATGGCGCCGCGGGCCGGTTTGGTTTCCGTGCCGGTGAGAGCGGCCTGTTTTACGGCAAGGTCGGCTATCAGTGGGTCAATTTCGACAAGCGCGCGCCGACCAATCGCGACTATAACGACGTCACTTATGGCGTCGGTGCCGAGTTCGGCCCGAAGGACATCGGCCTCAGCGGCCTGACGGGCAATGCGGGCTTCCGCATCCGCACCGAAGTGTCGACGTTCGGCGCGGCGCATAGCTTCCGCCCGATGGTGGGTGTCGTGACGCACTTCTGAGCGTTACCTTTCGCGTGAAACGGGGCGGGGTAGGGCATTGGCGTTACCTCGCCCTTTTCATGTCGGCTAAATCCGCCAACATCGCTGCCGGTGCCTGTCGGAAGCCGCACGGCCGCGTCACGTGTGGCGGCGGCCGTCGGGTTCCTTCGCGATGCCCTTGGAGGGGTCGTCGTCCGATTTAACGTCCATGAAGCGCCCGTCGTCGCGGTTGCGCTTCGTCCAGTGGCCGTCGGGGCGCGAGACTTGGGTACGGTCGTCGACCGAGCCGATGCGATAGCCATCGCCGGTGTTGGTAGCCATATCGTCTATCCTCCTGGCCCACCAACGCATGATGGGCGTCAATGGATTCATCCGGGCCAGCGATCCGCTCAGCTCGTATGGCAGGCCAGCGAGCAATAATAGCAGCCATTGGATTGCGGATAGGTACGTTTGGCAGCGACGACGGCGGGCGCGCATGACTGAAAATCGCCGAGATAGCTCCTATTGCCGGGCATCCAGCTGCAGCCTGCCACGTGTACCTCATGGTCGCCATTTGCCTGTGCCTGATTGTTGACCCAGTAATCGGCCATCGTTGCCCTCCTATCCTCGTTATCACTGGTGCGATGATAGCGAGGGAATCGGGCCGTCCGGAAATCAATCTCGTCCGTTTTGGTGGCAACCAGAAGCGTGCGACATTGACGAAGTCTACACGGGATCAGGTGATTCTCGTGCAGGGAAGGAGCGAGGCGATCGCGCGGGCAGGGGCGCGCAATTGCGAGGGTTTCGGGGCGCTGGAAAGGGTGGCGGACGACATGGCGGAGGCTCGGGTGACGGTGGGCGATGTCGATACGCTTTTCCCGGCCTGTAGGGCAGCGTTGCGCGGATGAAGGGTCCAGTTCGGAACTAGTCTTCGGCACTACGTTTAACGGCGCGCGCGCGAGGGTCGGGCGATGGATCTGCGTGACCTCGTCACCCCGCCATCGCGCCCGCGGCGCTTCCGCATGCCTCATCGCCCCCGCTATCTCTCGCGCGGTTTCGTCAGGTCGTTTGGCCAGTGCCATAGCGGCGGCGGGGTCAATTGCGTCGTCGATGGCGACCCCTTCTGGATCGATGGCGAGAAGATCCGCATCGCCGACATCGACGCGCCAGAGACGCACCCGCCGCGCTGCGCCGAGGAAGCGCGGCTGGGCAATGCGGCGAAAGACCGGTTGCAGGCGCTGCTCAACGCGGGGCCGGTGACATTGGTGACGATCGACCGCGACACCGACCGCTATGGCCGCAAGCTGCGCGTCGTCGAACGGG
>JAPKCG010000249.1 GCA_028823055.1 Sphingomonas bacterium | reverse complement strand
CTGCAATAGCCTCCAGCCAGCGCGGGCCGATCTTTTGCGACCCGTCCATTGCGATTTGGGAGAGGCGATGAGGCAGGGCGGGGTTGCCGAAGCGGGCGAGCATCTGGTCCGCATATGCGTCCAGATCCTGATCAAAATTGGGAATGCTGGCCGCTGCCTCATCGCGCATCAACCGCTCGACGAGCGGACGGATCGCGAGGTCCGCAACGGCCTCGTGAACGAACTGATGGCCGCTGGCTAGGCCGAGATAGGCCAGCGCCGAATGTCCGCCGTTGAGCATTCGCAGCTTGGCAGTCTCGAACGGCCGGACGTCGTCGACAAATTGCGCCCCGGCGATGTCCCAGCGCGGACGCGGTCCGGCGAAGCGGTCCTCGATCACCCATTGCCGATAGGGTTCGGTGACGACGGCAGCCTCGTCGCGCAGCCCAATCCGAGCGGCGGCGGAGTCGAGGTCGGCGGGCGTGGTTGCCGGTACGATTCGGTCTACCATCGTCGCGGGGCAGGCCCAGTTATCATCGAACAAGCGCCGGTGGCGCGGCGAGACGCGATCGAGATAGGCCGATAGGCCCGCCTGCAACAGTGCGCCATTGTGCGACAGATTGTCGCAGCTGATGAGGGTGAGCGGCCCGAGCCCTGCGTCATGCCGGTCGATAACCGCCTGGCCGAGATAGCGGTACAGCGTCTGCGCATCGGGCGCGAGCGCCGCAGCATCGAATTCGCCTTCAGGGCCGCGCGCATAGCCTTTTTCGGTTACGGTAATCGTGACGATGCGCGTGTCGGGGTCAGCCATCGCGGCACTGGCGCGAGCGGGGTCCGCCGGTGCGACGATCACGTCGGTGACCGCACCGATCAGGCGGATCGTATCGGCATCGGGCTGACGGACTGCAACGGTGTACAAGCCCTCTTGCGGGGCAAGCTGGTCGCGGACCTGTGCCGAACGAAGAGATACGCCGGTGATCGCCCAGTTGCGGTCGCCCGCGTCCATCGCGAGATCGGTATAAACCGCCTGATGGGCGCGGTGAAAGGCACCGATGCCCAGGTGCACGATGCCCTGGCGTTGCGCGGCGCGGTCGTAATCGCCGCGGGCGACGTCGGCGGGAAGCGCTCCCATCGTCGCGCGCGACAGCCGGGGCCTTGTCATACCCGGTACGCCCGGCGGACGAGACCGCTGGTCAACTCCTGCGCCAGATCGGCAGCCTCCCATTCTTCGAGACGATGTTCGGCGACCAGTCGCGCCAGAAACGCGCAATCGACACGCCGTGCGACGTCGTGCCGCGCCGGGATCGACAGGAAGGCGCGGGTGTCGTCGTTGAAGCCGACGGTGTTGTAGAAGCCCGCGGTCTCGCTCGTCATTTCACGGAACCGTCGCATCCCCTCCGGACTATCATGAAACCACCAGGCCGGGCCCAGCCGCAAACATGGATAATGACCCGCCAACGGTGCGAGTTCGCGCGCGTAGGTGCTTTCATCGAGCGTGAAGAGAATGATCGTCAGATCGTCGCGCGCGCCGACGACATCGAGCATCGGCTTGAGCGCACGGACATAGTCGGTGCGTAGGGGCATGTCCGCCCCCTTGTCACGGCCATGGGTCGTGAACAGCCCCGCATTGTGATTGCGAAACGCGCCGGGATGGATTTGCATGATCATGCCGTCATCGCACGACATTTTCGCCATTTCGGTGAGCATCTGCGCGCGGAATAGCTCGGCGTCATCGGTCGACCAGCCGCCGCCGCCGATCCGCGCAAACAGTGCCGCCGCCTCGACGCCAGAGAGGTTTGCGGTTGCCGCGGTGGGGTGGCCGTGATCGGTGGCGGTAGCACCGGCTGCGCGAAAATCGGCGCGGCGCTTGCGATGCGCGGCGAGATAACCCGGCCAGCTGTACACGTCCTCGCCGGTCAGTTCGCCGAAGCGATTGAGGGCGGTCCCGAACTGTTCATGCTCGACATCGATCACCCCATCGGGGCGATAGGTGGTGACGACCCGGCCCGACCAGTCCGATGCCTGGATGCGATGATGCGCGTCGAGGCTTTCGTGCGCCCCCTCGGTCGTCGCGAGAAAGTCGATGTCGAACCGATCGAACAGCGCGCGGGGTCGAAACGCGGCGGTCGCGAGCAATTCGCCGATACGGTCGTAATAGAGATCGGCGGTGTCGCCCTCCAGCGCGACGTCGAAGCCGAACACCTCGGCAAAGACATGGTCGAGCCACAGCCGCGACGGCGTGCCGCGGAACAGGTGATAATGATCGGCAAACATGCGCCAGGCGGCGCGCCGGTCGGTCGGCGGCTCACCATCGCGCCGGGGAATCGCCAATTCGTCGAGTGCGACACCCTGACTGTACAGCATGCGGAATATATAGTGGTCGGGCTGAAGCAATAGCGAGGTCGCGTCGGTCCAGGGCTGATCATCGGCGAACCAGCGCGGATCGGTATGACCATGCGGGCTGACGATCGGCAGGTCCGCGACGGTTGCGTAAAGCGCACGCGCGATCGACCGTTGGTCGGGATCGCTCGAAAACAGGCGGTCTGGATTGAGCGAAAGCGCGCGGGTCATGCGTCGGCTCCTGACTGTTGGCGCGCGTGGACAAGGCCACGTTCCAGCCCGCGCAGTTCCGCCAGGCCGCGCAGGCGACCGATCAGCGAATAACCGGGGTTGGTAACTTTCCCCAGATCGTCGACCATCTGGTGACCATGGTCGGGGCGCATCGGAATGCTTCGCCCCTCGGCGGCGGAGAGCGCGACGACCTCTGCCACGACGGCGGCCATCTGCGCGCTGCCCTGAAGATGTTCCGCTTCATGAAAGACGCGCTCGGCTTCATGCTGAACCGATCGGAGATGCAGGAAACCGATCCGGCTGCCCAGACGGCGCACCATGCCGGGCAGGTCGTTGTCGAGTCGTGCGCCGAACGAGCCGGTGCAGAAACACAGGCCATTGGCACTGCTCGGCACGCGGTCGAACAGGTCGGTCACATCCGCCTCGGTACTCACGACGCGGTTGAGGCCGAAGATGGGGAAGGGGGGATCGTCGGGATGGACGACGAGCTGGATGCCCAGCTTTTCCGCGACGGGGCAGACCGCTTCGAGAAATGCGACATGATGGTCACGCAAGCGACTGGCGTCGAGTCCGTCATAGCGGCTTAGCGCTTTCAGAAACGCCCGTGTATCGAAGCTTTCTTCGCTGCCAGGCAGGCCCGCGATGATGGTGCGTTCGAGCAGCGCGCGTGCGTCGTCATCCATGGCGGCGAACCGGCGGGCCGCGGAAGCCTGTACTTCGGGCGAATAATCCTCCGCAGCGCCGGGCCGGGCAAGACAGTGGATGTCATAAGCGGCGACCGCCTCCCATTCGAAACGGAGCGCGCGCGATCCGTCGGGGAGTTGCCACGCCAAGTCGGTGCGCGTCCAGTCGAGCAGCGGCATGAAATTATAGGTGACGACCGCGATTCCATTCGCGGCAAGGTTGACCAGGCTTTCGCAATAGGCGGCGATCAGGTCGTCTCGCGCGGTGCCGCCGGTCTTGATATCCTCATGCACGGGCAGGCTTTCGACGACGGTCCAGCCGAGCCCCGCCTCGGCGATCGTCCGCTTGCGCGCCGCGATCGCATCGGCCTCCCAAACCGCGCCGTTGGGCATGTCGTGCAGCGCGGTCACGACCTCCGTCGCGCCTGCCTGGCGGATGTGCGCGAGGGGAACGGGATCGCCCGGGCCGAACCAGCGCATGGTTTGCGTCATCAACATCGGGTGTGCCCCACTCAGATCAGCGCGCGCCATGCGGCAACTCCGAAATCTCGATTGCCGAGACGATTGCCTCCCCCGTCGTGGGCGTGAAGGCGAGGTCGAGCGCGCCACCGCGGACCTGCACGACCGCGCTGCGCCGGACGGCCGTCGCGGGGGTGCCCGCAGCCCTGGCTATGTCGAGCGATTTAACGATCGGCTTGCCGTTGGCGGTAACGGAAAAGACACGCTTGCCTGCGCCCAGTGACGGCTCGACGAAGGTCAGCGCGACCGCGTAGCGACCGTCGGCGAGCGGGATGCGATAGCCGAACCGACCGGTGCGATACGTCGCCACGATCGGGGCATCGGCGGTGCCCGCGATCGCGACGGCGGTCGCAGGCTTGCCGTAATCGGCGGGCTTGTTGAGCGTCCCCGCGCTGCCCCCCGTAAAATAGGCGTCCGACCCGAACCGGATCGACGCCGTCGGCGCGACGAGCGCGCCTGCATCGATGCGCACATGGGTGGCGATGTCGGGGGACACGGTCCATGCGACCGAATCCGCCACGGGTGCAGTCGCGAAATCGCCGGTTGCGCGCACGTCGTTCTTGCCGGGTGCCAGCGTCACATTCTGCCAGACGCAGATCCGATCGGGACAATCGGTTTTGGTGCCGAGCGACTTACCGTTGAGCAACAAGTCCGTTGTCGCGGCGTTGCTGTAAACGCGCACATCAGTGACGCGATAAGCGCGATCGACGTAGCGGCGGCCGGTGATGTAAACCGTTGGCGCGGCGCTCCAATTCGCCTTGTAGAAATAATATGCATCCTTGCGGATCTGCCGATCATAGGTAACCAGCCCCTTGGTATTGATGTCCTGCGCATCGCCCTCGGTCCGGATCGTTGTCGCGAAATCGAACGAGTTCCAGAGCCAGGTGCCCCAGAGATAGGGGCGGGCTTTCAACGCCTTCCACGCCTCTTCGTGAATATAGCTTTCATATTCTTCGGGCTGGGTCAGGCCGCGTGAATCGACCGGGCCGCCAAGGACGTCGTCCGTATGGATGGTGGTCGCGCCGCCCGCGCCATATTCGGTGACCGACAGCGGTTGGGCAGGACGTTTTGCATGGAGCAGGTCAAGGTTGGGACCAAGATCGCCAGGCACACCGAAATACCAGCCGAAATAGCGGTTTGCCCCGCCCAGGTCGGCGGCGGTGGCGGTCGTTGGAATGTCGACACCGGCGTCGAACAGCCGTCCTTCGCAACAGGTGGCCAGCGCGGTCTGACGAGAGGGATCTTCGGCGTGCGCCAAATCCTGCAAGGTATGAAGCAGCGGCATTGGGTCGGGCGTCTTGCCGTCGGGATAGCCGGTCAGGA
>JAPKCG010000248.1 GCA_028823055.1 Sphingomonas bacterium | reverse complement strand
GCCATGGTTCTTGGCGATCGGACCGCCCCAGTCGCCGCCCTTGCGTGTCGCATAACCGAGCCCGGCAAAGCCTTCGCTCTGCGCCCAGGCATTCATGTCGTCGAAAAACTTGCGGCTTTTTTCCGCTGTACCGGGCGCCGGGATCGCGCGGACGACATCACCCGCCTCAACGATCGAGGCGAACCGGCCAAAGCCCGATCCGACGAAATGGTCGGACACATCTGCAATGATGATCGGGTTGCGCAGGTCGGGCTTGTCGTTGCCGTATTTCAGCATCGATTCACGATAGGGGATCTGTTTGAACGGCAGCGCGCTGACGGTGCGGCCCTTGCCCTGCCAGTTCGCGAATTCCTCGAATACGCCGTGCAATACGGGTTCGATCGCGGCGAAGACGTCCGCCTGCGTGACATAGCTCATCTCGAAATCGAGCTGATAGAACTCGCCAGGACTACGGTCGGCACGCGCGTCCTCGTCGCGGAAACATGGCGCGATCTGAAAATAGCGATCGAAGCCCGCCACCATCATCAATTGCTTAAACATCTGCGGTGCCTGGGGGAGCGCGTAGAATTTGCCGGGGTGTACCCGGCTCGGCACCAGATAATCGCGCGCACCCTCGGGGCTCGATGCGGTCAGGATGGGCGTCTGGAATTCGGTAAAGCCCTGCTCGACCATCCGGTGACGGATCGAGGCGATGACGCTCGATCGCAGCATGATGTTGGCGTGAAGCTTTTCGCGGCGCAGATCGAGAAAGCGGTAACGCAGGCGGATGTCCTCGGGATATTCCGCCTCACCGGCCACCGGCATCGGCAATTCCTGCGACGTCGACTGGACGGTCACCGCGCGCGCGAAAACCTCGATCTCGCCGGTCGGGAGATTGGCATTCCTGGTCGCGTCGGACCGCGCCTTCACGTCGCCGTCAATCGTCACCACCGATTCGACACGTATTGCTTCCAGCGTCGGCAGCGCGGGCGAATCGGCATCCGCGACGATTTGCGTGATGCCATAATGATCGCGCAAATCGATGAAGAGCACGCCGCCGTGATCGCGCTTGCGATGGACCCAACCCGATAGACGGACGGTGTCGCCGACGTTGCTGGCGCTCAGCGCTGCGCAATTGTGGGTGCGATAGGCGTGCATGATGTGCGTTCCGTATTTCCGCGCGATACCGGAGCCCGATGGCCTCGACAGCTGCGCATGTATTGACCCCCGCCTGCGCGAGGATGACGAGTAAATAAGGCGCTGCGCTTCTTCTTCACTCGTCACTTTGTCAACCCGCTCGCGTCGGTCTATGGCGGCGAGCTTATGCATATTCACCCCCTGATCACCGACAGCGCAACGCTGGCCAACCTGTGCACCCGCCTCTCTCAGGCCGACTTCGTGACGGTCGATACCGAGTTCATGCGGGAGAGCACTTATTATCCCGAGCTTTGCCTCATTCAGATCGCCGACGTTAACGAAGCAGCCGCGATCGACCCGATGGCGCCGGGTATCGATCTCAAACCCCTGCTCGACCTGCTTGTCGACAATGATGATGTACTCAAGGTCTTCCACGCGGGCGGTCAGGATATCGAGATCGTCTACAATCTGACGGGCAAGACACCGCACCCGCTATTCGATACGCAGGTCGCGGCGATGGCGCTCGGTCAGGGCGAACAGATCGGCTATTCGAACCTCGTCGATAGCTGGCTCGGGATCGCGGTCGACAAGGGTGCGCGCTTTACGGACTGGTCGCGCCGCCCGCTCGATGCGCGTCAGATCGAATATGCGATCGGCGATGTGACGCATCTGGCCAGTATTTTTCCCAGAATGCTCGAACGGCTGCGCAAGACAGGTCGTGGCCTGTGGCTCGATCAGGAGATGGAGCGGCTGGCGGACAAGTCCAATTATGCCAACGATCCCGATCTGGCGTGGAAACGCGTGCGTGTGTCGGGGCGTAAGCCGGAAGTATTGGGCCGGCTCAAGGCACTCGCCCGCTGGCGCGAGCTAGAAGCGCAGGGCAAGGATCTGCCGCGTGGACGGATCGTCAAGGACGAAACGCTCGGCGATATCGCGGGCCATCCGCCGCGCAAACAGGCCGACCTCGCCAAAGTGCGTGGGTTATCCGCAACCTGGGCGCAAAACGATATCGGAGCGCGAATGATGGCGGCGCTCGATGCCGCGCAGCCGCTCGGGCCTGACGAACTTCCCTCGCGCGACGATCGCAAACCGGGGCTTGGCAAGGACGGCGCGCTGGTCGCCGACTTGCTCAAGCTGCTTCTCAAAATCCGCTCGCGCGATATCGATGTCGCATCGAAACTACTCGCGCGTAGCGATGAACTGGAGGCGCTGGCCGCTGGCGTGCGCGACGGGCTGCCGATGTTACAGGGATGGCGGTACGATCAGTTCGGCTCAGATGCACTCGATCTCGTCGAAGGCCGGATGGCGTTCGCGGTCAAGGGTGGCAAGCTCAAGATGACCCGGACCGACGCGGAATAGTCCCGCGCCGGTCGGGCTACGCCATCGCGCGCGTCGCTTTCAGTCCCATTGCACTCGCCAGCGCGCTGTGACGCTTTTCGGCGGCCTCGCTGTAGAGCGCCTGATCGTCTGCAGTCAGATAGAGCGTTAGCGACTTCGCATCGATAGCGAGCCGACTGCGGAGCAACGGGCCGGCCAGTCCCGCGCTCATCCGCTGGCCCAGCCGGATCGCCAGCCCCCAATTGATTGCCAGTTCCAGCGCCAGTGCATCGGCGAGCGGCAAGGCGGTCGTCATCATCGTCGCACCGCCACCCAGCGCGGTGAAAAGCGTCTGCGCGAGCACCGCGCGTTCGGCGGCGGTGATACCGACCCAATTACCATGTAGTGCGATCTCCGCCCCGCGTTCGGCGCGAAATTCGGGATTTGCATGCCACCCGACATCCGCCAGCAAGCAGGCCGCGTGGCGAATACGCGCGTCTTCGGCTGCCTCGTTCGCGAAGAGCGGCGCGATCCAGCGATTGAGCAGATCGCCATGTTCGGGAAAGCGACCGAGCAATCGCCCCTCCTCCCGCGCACCGACGATCAGCGGATCGAGCTGGCGTGTTTCGCTATCGAGCATCCCGTAAAGCAGCCCCTCGCGCAGGCCGTATGACGAAACGATGGCGTGTTCGCTCTGCAATTCCCGCATCACCACAGCGAGCAGCGCGTTCGCATCGCCCAGCGTTGCCGCGCGTGACGATGACAGGCCGGGAATTGCGCGCAACCTTTGCTTGGGCAGGTGCGAAATTGTTCGTCCAAGACGCGCGATCGTCGGCGTATCGAGCGCATAGCCATGAATGATGGGGAGCGAATAATCGGTCAGCGCGATGTCCAGCCGCGCAAGTGCCCGCCACGACCCTCCGACGAGATACATGGGTAGATCGCGTCCGCGCCCCTGCCAGCCCGCCTCCGCGATCAGTTGGGCGACCTTGCGTTCGAACTTCCGACTGCGATCCGCGCGCAGGGCCCCGATCCGCAGCACGCCGAGCGGAAACGATACGCGATCGGTGATCGTGCCCGCGACAACGCGGACCAGCTCCAGACTGCCGCCACCCAGATCGCCGACGATCCCGTCGGCGTCGGGAATTGCGGATAGCACCCCCTGCCCCGCCGCCACGGCTTCCTGTTCGCCTGACAGCAGTTCGACAATCAGGCCATGACGCTCGGCTTCCGCAATCAGCAAATGCCCGTTCGACGCGTCGCGCACCGCGGCCGTCGCGACCGTTCGCACGTTCGCATCCATTTCGCGCACCACCGCGGCAAAGCGGGCAAGCGCATTCTTGGCGCTGGCCAGTGCCTCGTCATCGATTGCGCCCGTCTCGGCGAGCTTCCGACCGAGCCCCGCCATCACCTTTTCGTTGAACAACGTGGCGGGCAGCCGTCGATGACCCTGATAGACGACGAGCCGGATCGAATTCGATCCGATATCGATAATCGCTGTCCGCTCCCGATCGGTATCGGAAGCATTGCCGGGCATGATGCGACGAAGCAGCGCGGTCGCCATCAACGGCGGCGCCGCAAAGATAGTTTCGGCACTGCCTCGCCAGCGCGCATCGCCGCGCCACGTCCCGAAAGCGATGGGTTGATCATGAAATATCGATGCAAGTTGAACGGTCTGTCGCCGGGTTCTTCGCGGACATAGGTGCCATCGGGCTCGCACTCCCAGCTTTGTTCGTTGTCGAGCAGATTGGCGACCATCACCTGATCGAGAATCTGGTCGTGAACGGTCGGATTTTCGATCGGCAGCATATATTCGACCCGGCGGTCGAAATTGCGCTGCATCCAGTCGGCGGATGAAATGAAAACGACCGCGCCATCGTTTGGCAGGGCCTTGCCGTTGCCGAAGCAAAAGATGCGACTGTGTTCGAGAAAGCGGCCGATGACCGATTTGACGCGGATATTCTCCGACATCCCGGGAACGCCGGGTCGCAGACAACAAATGCCGCGCACGATCAGTTCGACCTCGACTCCCGCCTGGCTGGCTTCGTAGAGCTTTTCGATAATCATGGGATCGACGAGGCTGTTCATCTTCGCCCAGACCGATCCGGGCTTGCCGTCACCGGCATTGGCGATTTCGACGTCGATCCGCGCCATCAGTTCGTCGCGCAGGTTGCGCGGCGAGAGTGAGAGCCTTTCGATATCGCTCGGTTCGACATAGCCGGTGACGTAATTGAACATTTGCGCCGCATCGCGCCCTAGTCGTGGATCGGCGGTGAAATAGCTGAGATCGGTATAGATGCGTGCGGTGACGGGATGATAATTGCCGGTGCCGAAATGGCAGTAGGTGCGAAACTGGCCGGCCTCGCGCCGAACGACCATCGACACCTTGGCGTGCGTTTTCCATTCGAGAAAGCCGTAGACGACCTGAACCCCCGCCCGTTCCAGCGCGGACGCCCAGAGCAAGTTCTGCTCCTCGTCGAAGCGGGCCTTGAGTTCGACCACCGCAGTCACCGACTTGCCCGATTCGGCAGCGGCGATCAGCGCGTTGATAACGGCGGATTGCTTGCCCGCGCGATAAAGCGTCTGCTTGATCGCGATGACATCGGGATCGGCGGCAGCCTGTTTCAGAAACTCCACGACCACGTC
>JAPKCG010000247.1 GCA_028823055.1 Sphingomonas bacterium | reverse complement strand
CTGCACTAGCGGCGGTTTTCCGGCCTGCGCACGGTGGTAGGTCGAGGCACCGGGTAGGGTAATTCAACGCAACGAACAATTTGCCCGAAACGGTCGTCGCGCTGACGAGGTCGGAAGACGGGGCATCCGGCGACGCTGTCACGTCGATGCGATGTAGGACAACGCCGACAGGCTCATGGCCGGGTGCAGATCAGAACACGGCGGCCACCATCTGGCGGAAGGCGTCCGCCCGGTGGCCGATACTGTGCTTCTGCGCGAATTCCATCTCGCCGAACGTCAGTTTATGGCCGTCGGGCATAAACATCGCGTCATAACCGAAGCCGTTCGGGCCGCGCGGTGGCCAGACGAGCACGCCCTCGACGCGCCCTTCGAACCATTCGACATGGCCATCGGGCCAGGCAAGCGCGAGCGCGCAGACGAAATGTGCATCGCGTGGCGCGTCGGGCTCTTCCTGCAACCGATCCTCGACAAGCCGCATCGCGAGATCGAAATCCTTGTCCTCTCCCGCCCAGCGCGCGGAAAAGATGCCCGGATCGCCACCGAGTGCATCGACGCACAGGCCGCTATCGTCGGCGAGCGCGGGCAGGCCCGACAGGTCGGCGGCCTGCAACGCCTTCAACTCGGCATTGGCGACGAAGGTCGTGCCCGTTTCCTCGGGCTCGGGCAGGTCGAGATCGGCGGCGGAGACGACCTCCAGCCCGCGACCCTGCAATAGTTCGGCGATTTCACGCACCTTGCCCGCATTGTGACTCGCGATGACGAGCTTGCCGGGCTGAAGCTTGCGAATCGCCTGCGGGTCGCGACCTTCTCCGCTCATTTTACCGCTTCCGCCTGCGCCCGGAAAATGTCCTGGCAGCCCATGCGGGCGAGGCGGAGCAGGCGAAGCAATGCTTCCTCGTCATAGGTCGCGCCCTCTGCGGTCGCCTGCGCCTCCGCGATATTGCCGTTTTCGAGCAGGACGAAATTGGCGTCGGCATCCGCAGTCGAATCCTCGTCATAATCGAGGTCGAGGACGGGATTGCCCCGATAGATGCCGCAGCTCACCGCCGCGACCTTCTGCGTCAGCGGATCGCTGGTCAGCTTGCCATCGCGCAGCAGGCCGTCGATCGCGAGGCGCAACGCGACCCACGCGCCGCTGATCGAGGCCGTGCGGGTGCCGCCATCGGCCTGAATGACGTCGCAGTCGAGTGTGATCTGGCGTTCGCCGAGCGCCTTGAGATCGGTCACCGCACGCAAGCTGCGCCCGATCAGCCGCTGGATTTCCTGCGTCCGGCCCGATTGCTTGCCCTTTGCGGCTTCGCGATTGCCGCGCGTATGCGTCGCGCGGGGCAGCATGCCATATTCAGCGGTGACCCAGCCTTCGCCCTTGCCGCGCAGCCAGGGCGGCAGGCGTTCTTCGACACTGGCGGTCACCAGCACTTTGGTATCGCCGAAGCCGATCAGCACCGATCCTTCCGCATGGCGGGTGAAGCGGGGTTCGATCGTGATGGCGCGCATCTGGTCTGGCGCACGGCCGCTGGGGCGCATGATATGTTCCTTCGATTGTCCGGCGGCGGGCCTAGCCTTTCGCTTCACGCCTCGCCAGCCTAGATAATGACGATGGCAAGCCCACCCGTCACCGAACTGACCGATCGCGCGCGCGATATTTTTCGCGCGGTGGTCGACGCCTATGTCGATAGCGGGATGCCGGTGGGGTCGAAGACGTTGGCGCTCGCGACGGGGCTTAATCTGTCGCCCGCCTCGATCCGGTCGGTGATGCAGGAACTGGAAGAGCGCGGCCTGCTCGCCAGCCCGCATACCAGCGCAGGGCGGATCCCGACCGAACGCGGCTTGAGATTATTCGTCGATGGCATGATGCAGGCGCTCGAACCCAGTGAGGACGAGCGTGCCGCGATCGAATCGCGTGTCGCCGGCGGTGGCCCCGTCGAAGAGGCGCTGGCCGCGACGACCGCGGCGCTATCCGGTCTGTCGTCCTGCGCGGGGCTGGTGATGGTGCCGAAGCGCGAATTGACGCTGCGCTCGATTGGTTTCGTCCCCTTGTCTGCGGGACAGGCGATGGCGGTCCTCGTCGCCGAGGACGGGACGGTCGAGAACCGCGTCATCGATTTGCCGGAGGGGATGAACCCGAGCGCGCTGGTCGAGGCAGGCAATTACATGACCGCGACGCTCACCGGGTTGACGCTTGCCGAGGCGCGTCGGCGGGTGGCGCGCGATCGTGCCGTCAGCGAACGCGCGCTCGACAGTGTAGCACGCACGCTGGTCGAACGCGGCCTTGCGGTGTGGAGCGAGGATAATGACCGCCGCCCCGTCCTGATCGTGCGGGGGCAGGGGCGGTTGATCGACGCCGCCGCGGCCGCCGATCTCGACCGTGTCCGCGACCTGCTCGACGATCTGGAGGGGAAGCAGGAAATAGCCAGCCTGCTCGACAGCGCGCGCGCCGGCGATGCGACCCGCATCTTTATCGGTGCCGAGAACAAACTCTTCGCGCTCAGCGGATCGTCGGTGATCGCCCGCCCGTTTCGTGGACCGGGCGGGCGGGTCGTCGGAGTCGTCGGCGTGATCGGACCGACGCGGTTGAACTATGCGCGCGTCGTGCCCATGGTTGATTTTACAGCAGCAACGCTTGCCCGATTGATGGGCTGACATACAGGAAGTCAGATGACCGATACGAACGAACCCCAGGCCGAAACCCAGGCAGAAGACCTGCGCGAAGAGACTGCGGACGCCGCGCCGGAGCTTCAGGAACATGACCGGATCGGCGAACTTGAAAACCAGCTGGCCGAGGCGAAGCAGAACGTCCTTTATGCGCAAGCGGAAATCCAGAACGTTCGTCGCCGCGCCGAAAAGGAGGCGCAGGACGCCCGCGCCTATGCCGCGACCAGTTTTTCGCGCGACATCCTGTCGGTGTCGGACAATCTGTCGCGCGCGCTTTCGGTAATCCCTCAGGAACTGCGCGATGATGAAAAGATGAAGGGCCTCGTCGCAGGTCTCGAAGCGACGGGTCGTGAGATCGAGAGCGTTTTCGCCCGCCACGGCATCACCAAGATCGAGGCGATGGGCCTGCCGCTCGACCCCAACAAGCATCAGGCGATGATCGAGATCCCGAGCGACGCCGAACCCGGTACGATCGTGCAGGAAATGCAGGTCGGCTATATGATCAAGGACCGCCTGCTGCGTCCCGCAATGGTCGGAGTCGCGAAGAAGGGGGACTGAATGCCGAACCACGGTCGATCAGGGCGTCGCGATAGCTGCGACCGTCTAGCTCGCGCACGAGCCCGTGCGGGGGGGGGTAGCCTGTCGGCGGTGCTGAAATCGCGCATCCTCAAGCGTCGCGACGATCGTGGGGAGAGCGAACCTTGCCCCGTCATGCCGCACCGCCCGCTTGACCTGTCGGGCGGTGCGGCGGCGGCACTGGAGTGTGATGACTAGCTTGGGGTAGACGTGGCGCATGAACCCCAATCTCACCGCCGATCGTCCGACCTTCGTCACGCATCTCGAATGTTCGCTGACGGGCAAGCGTTATGACGCGGACATGCTTCATGGTTTGTCGGAGGCGGGGCGTCCGCTGCTCGTGCGGTACGACCTTGACGCCGTCTCGGCCAATCTGCCCAAGCGATTGCTCGACACCCGCCCCACCGACCTGTGGCGCTGGCGCGAATTGCTGCCGGTTCGGCGGGTGGAGAATGTGGTCAGCCTGGGTGAGATCGAAACCCCGCTGATCCCGATTCCGTCGAGCGGCGGTGCGAACGTGCTGGTCAAGGACGAAGGGCGGCTACCCACCGGCAGCTTCAAGGCCCGCGGGCTCGTCATGGCGGTGGCGATGGCGAAGGAACTGGGCGTCACCCGGATCGCGATGCCGACCAACGGCAATGCGGGCGCGGCGCTTGCCGCTTATGCGACGCGCGTCGGGATCGAGACGATCGTGCTCTGTCCTGAAGATACGCCCGAGGTGAATGTCCGTGAGATCGCGATGCAGGGCGCGCGCGTCTGGCGCGTCAACGGTTTGATCGACGATTGCGGTGCGATCGTCGGGAAAGGTGCCGCCGAGGGGCGCTGGTTCGACTTTTCGACGCTGAAAGAGCCGTATCGGATCGAAGGCAAGAAGACGATGGGCCTCGAATTGGCGGCGCAGTTCGGCTGGACCCTGCCCGATGCGATCTTTTACCCGACGGGCGGCGGCACCGGCCTGATCGGAATGTGGAAGGCGTTCGACGAGCTTGAGGCGATGGGCTGGATCGGTTCCGAGCGCCCACGCATGTACGCGGTCCAGGCGTCGGGCTGCGCACCGATCGTCAAGGCGTTCGAGGCGGGCGAGGAACATGCCGAACGCTGGGAGGACGCGCATACCGTCGCGGCGGGCATTCGCGTCCCACGCGCGGTCGGCGATTTCCTGATCCTGCGCGCGGTGCGCGAAAGCGGCGGCAAGGCGCTGGCGGTGGGCGACCCCGCGATCCTCAAAGCGGTCGACGATGCGGCACGTCAGGATGGCCTGCTGCTGTGCCCCGAAGGAGGGGCGACACTCGCGGCCTATCGTGCGGCGGTTCAGTCGGGAGAGGTCGACGAGAACGAGCGTGTCGTGCTGTTCAATTGTGCCACCGGGCTCAAATATCCGATGCCGCCTGCGACCCACATGCTCGACCGTCATCAGCCGATCGATTTCTCCTCATTATGAGGCGCGCCGTTTGCAAAATTGGCCGTAAAAGTTCATAGTTGACATTCCAGTCGCATATCGACGGATCGTCAAGCGAGTCGCCTTGCCTGACACCGCCTTTCCCTGCTGCGTCCACGCTATATGAAGGAGCAGCCCTTGGCCGATAACCCCGCATTTTTCCGCGCACGCGCCGCCGAACAACATGCCGCCGCCGCATCCGCAACGCTCGATAATGTTCGCGATCGCTGCGAGCGCGCCGCCCGCGCCTGGGACGAAATGGCCGCGCGTGCCGAACGCACCGAGGTGATGCGCCACGCTCGCGAAGCCAAGGCCGAACAGAGTCGTCTAGCGCTTGCCGCGAGCTAGCGCTCGGCCAGAGATCCGTTCAGCATAGCCGCAACCTTTTGGCGGTGCCGATCATTCTCCTGACGTCACGATTTTCGGTGGCGGG
>JAPKCG010000013.1 GCA_028823055.1 Sphingomonas bacterium | reverse complement strand
TCCGCGCATCGAATCCGTCCGATTTCGATAACGCGACCGTTTCGAAAACTCCGATAATGGCCGGCACGATCACACAGAACAGCGAGAACCAGCACAATGTCGACAATTTCGCGATATCGGGCCGCTCGCCCTCACGATCGATCAACAGCCGCGCGACGACCCGCGCCTCGATCGCGGCGACGAGCGAAATGACGCAAATGACAGTGGGTGTTTCCCGCAGCAACACCGATGCGGCGCCATGTGCCAGGATGCAGGCAAAAACATAGTAGATGTGATGATCGCGGGGGCTGCGCAGCAGCACCGCGATCAGAAATGCGCTCGGCAGCCACAGGAGCGGGATATGGTCGCTGTTTTGCGTGAATGCCAACCCTGCCCATGCGATGGCCGCATAGATGAGCGCGACGGCGATGACCGACGGTGCTAGGCGACCATGCACGGTGGATCGCGGCGCGATAGGGCGAGCGAAAATCATATGCCCGTCATTATCGGGCGTGTGGTTAAAATTTGACGAAACGACAGGCGGTTAAGATGGCAGTCTGGCGTGCCGCACGCCGCAGCCGTCGGTATCAGTCGAGGTCGCGTGCAACCTTGGGATCACGCAACAGCGCGTCGATGTGACTGCCCTCGTCGAAACTTTCGTCGGCGAGGAATTTCAGTTTTGCGGCATATTTGTTCTGGATGCGGTGCGCGACCTCGCGCTGCAGATAGGCGGTGTTGGTGCGCAGCGCCTTCAGCACCGCTTCCTCGTCCTTGCCGAGCAATGGCTTCACGAACACCGTCGCGTGGCGCAGATCGGGGGACATGCGCACTTCGGTGATCGAGACCATATGTCTGGCCAGCGTTTCGTCGTGGACGTCGCCGCGCTGAAGAATTTCGGACAGGACATGACGCACCTGTTCGCCGACGCGCAGCGTGCGGACCGATTTTTCCTGCGGTTCCTTGTTCATATCTGTCTCGCCCCAACGCGCCACGGTCGCCCCGGACACTGCCGGGGCGATCGATCAGAGCGTGCGTTCGCGCATCTCGACTTCGACGGTTTCGAGGAAGTCGCCCGATTTGATGTCGGTGAAGTTCTGCGTGAACGTGACCCCGCATTCAAGGCCCGTGCGGACCTCCGCGACATCGTCCTTGAACCGGCGCAACGACGCGATTTCACCCTGATAGATGATGACGTCCTCCCGCGTGATGCGCGCCTTCAACGACTTGCGAATGACGCCCTCGGTGACCAGGATGCCGGCGGCCTTGCCATGTTTGCCCGCCGAGAAGACTTCCTTGATCTCGGCACGGCCCACGACGGTCTCGAACGCTTCCGGACCAAGTTCGCCGGCCATGCCTGCGCGAATTTCGTCGATCAGGTCATAGATCACGTCGTAATATTTCAACGCGACCTGATGGCGTTCGGCGATCTCGCGCGCCTTGGCGTTGGCGCGGACGTTGAACCCGATGATCGGCGCGCCACTGGCACCCGCGAGCGTCACGTCGCTCTCGGTAATCCCGCCGACGCCCGAATTGAGCACCCGCGCGCGAATCAGATCGGTCGAGATCTTGTTGATCGACGCGACGATCGCCTCGACCGTCCCTTGCGTATCCGCCTTTACGACCAGCGGATATTCGATCGCCTGCTTATCCTTGAGCGCCGAGAACATCGTCTCGAGGCTGGCCGGAGCCGTCGTCGTCCGCTTTTCGAGCAGCACGCTCTGACGATATTCGGCGACTTCGCGGGCACGCGATTCGTTTTCGACGACCTGCAGCGGATCGCCCGCCGACGGCACGCCCGACATGCCAAGCACCTCGACCGGCATCGAGGGGCCCGCCTGCTTCACCTGACGCCCCTTGTCGTCGATCAGCGCGCGGACCTTGCCGCTTTCCGCGCCGACGACGAACACGTCGCCGACCTTCAGCGTGCCGCGATTGATCAGGATCGTCGCGACGGGACCGCGGCCCTTGTCGAGTTTCGCCTCGATCACGGTGCCCTCGGCGGCGCGATCGGGATTAGCCTGAAGTTCGAGCAGTTCGGCCTGGAGCTGGATCTTCTCGATCAGCGTATCGAGCCCGGTCTTCTTGAGCGCGGACACTTCGACATCCTGGACGTCGCCGCCCATCGCCTCGACCACCACCTCTTCGGACAGCAGCCGTTCGCGGATCTTCTGCGCGTTGGCCTCATGCTTGTCGATCTTGTTGATCGCCACGATCATCGGCACGCCCGCCGCCTTGGTATGCGCGATCGCCTCGATCGTCTGCGGCATCAACCCGTCATCGGCGGCAACGACCAGCACGACGATGTCGGTGACGTCCGCGCCACGCGCACGCATTTGCGTGAACGCCTCATGGCCCGGCGTGTCGAGGAAGGTAACCTGCGACTTGTCCTTCATCGTCACCTGATACGCGCCGATATGCTGGGTAATGCCCCCCGCTTCGCCGCGCACCACATCGGTGCCGCGCAGCGCATCGAGCAGGCTGGTCTTGCCGTGATCGACATGGCCCATGATCGTGACGACGGGCGCGCGGGGCTTCATCGCCTCGGGCGCATCGTCGGTCGTGTCGAGCACCAGATCGATGTCGCTGTCGCTGACGCGCACGATGTTGTGGCCGAACTCGGTCACCAGCAATTCGGCGGTATCCTGATCGATCGTCTGGTTGACGGTGACGGGCATGCCCATCTTGAACAGCGTCTTGACCAGGTCCGCGCCCTTTTCCGCCATCCGGTTGGCGAGTTCCTGCACGGTGATCGTATCGGGAACCTGAACGTCGCGGACTTGCTTGACCTGCGGTTCGCGCGGGCCGCTGTACGACCGCTTTTCCTTCTCACGCGCCCGTTTCAGCGCGGCGAGGCTGCGCGACCGCGCGCCCTCATCGCCCAGTGCGCGATTGACGGTCAGCTTGCCGCCGCGACGCTCGTCACCCTTGCGGTCGCGCGGCTGTGACCGGCCAGCGGGCGCATTGCGCGGCGTCGGGATCCCCGACGGCATCGCGCGCGATTCCTTGGGGGTGGACTGTTGCGATGCGGGTGCCGGCGCGGGGGCTGGCTCGGGCTTCGGCTGCGGCTTGGGTATCTCGGGACGCGCGACCGGCGAAAAGCGGCGCGGTGCCGGCATCGACGGATCGCGGCCGAGTTCGATCACCGGGGCAGGCGCAGGCGCAGGCGCCGGTGCCGGTGCGGGCTCGGGCGCAGCCTTCTTGGCCGGCTCCGCTGGCTTGGCTGGCTCTGCCGCCTTGGCGGGCTCGGCGACCTGCTCGGCCTCGGGCTTCGGCGCGACCTTGGCCTCTTCCGCCTCTTTCTTGGGGGCAGGAGCCTTGGCGGCTTCCTCTTCGGCGCGGCGATTTTCTTCCGCCCGGCGCTTTTCCTCTTCGGCAGCGGCGGCGCGTTCGGCGTCTTCACGACGGCGCGTCTCTTCCTGCTGGTTAAGGCGCTGTTCTTCGGCTTCGCGCAGCAGCAAGGCCTGACGCTCCTGCGCCGACAGATTGCTGACGGGTTTGGGCGCTGGCTTCGGTGCCGGGGCCTTCGCCTCGACAGGGGCCGGTGCCGCTTCGGGCACAGGCGTCGGCTCGGGCGCGGCGGGCGGGGTATCGCCCGGGCGCAGCACGCGGCGGCGCTTCGTTTCCACGATCACCGTATTCGATCGGCCGTGGCTGAAGCTCTGCTTCACCTGGCCGGTCTCGACCGTGCGCTTCAGCCCCAGGGGCGCGCGCATGCCAAGTTTCGGCTTTTCGTTGTCGGTGTCGCTCACTCAAATTCCTCGTATTCGTCTTTGCCCGTGTCGGGGGCCGTGTCATGGCCGAATTTCTCCGGCGCGGATGAACCTCGCGAGGTCGCTTCGCAAGGCGCAAGGGGCAGGTCAGGTCCGATAAAATGCAACCAGCGGTCGAGCGCATCGCTCACCCGTTTCGCTGCAGCGCGGTCGGTCAGACCGATATGTACCACATTTTCGCGGCCTAGCGCCAACGACAATATGGGTCGGGGCATCGGCAATACCAAGCCCCTGAGATCGGAGCCTTCGCGGTCCATGCCGATCCGCCATGCCTGATCGAGTTTTCGATTGCCATCGATGCTGGCATCTGCAGCATGATAGAGCGCCGCCAGCTGGCCCGATCGAGCAGCGGTCGCGATCTTTTCCGACCCGGACAACAGCGCGCCGCTTTTCGATTCTAGGCCCAGACGGTCCATCGCATTGCGATGCAGCGCCGCCTCGATCCGGTCGGGCAAATCGTCCGGAATGGTGAAGGTCGCGCCCTTGAACGCGCGCGCCAGCGCACCGCGCAGCCGTTTCTTGGCGATTGCCTGTTCAAGTTCCGCGCGCGTGACGCCGATCCACGCGCCGCGCCCCGGCGCCTTGGCGCGCACGTCGGGCCAGATCATGTCGTCGGGGCCGAGCGCGAGTCGGACCAGATGATCGCGGGCATCGCGGTCGCGCGTCAGAATGCACGACCGGACGGGCTCACCCCCCGTGTCGCTCACGCCATTGCTGTCTGGTGGCGTCAGCGTCTCATCGGTCGGGTGCCGCATGCGCGTCCTCCCGATTTGCGGATGCCGGCGGGGCATCCCGGTCGACGATCAACTGACCACCCGCGCCATAATTTTCGGTCGACACTTCCTCGATCACGATCTGCACCGCAGCCGGGTTCTTACCCAGCCACTGGACGAGCGACTGGGTGACGTCGGCGACGATGCCCGACTTCTGGTCCCTGGTGGCGGACCCCGAAATACGGATCGAGACGAAAGGCATCAGGCCTCGTCGCCCTCTGCCGCTTCGGTGGCGGCTGCTTCCGCCGGCGCTTCTTGCGTCGATTCGGCGGCTGGTTCGTCGTCGAACCAGTGCGCGCGGGCGGCCATGATGATCTCATTGCCCTGCTCGTCGCTCAGGCCATATTCGCTGAGGATGCCGCCCTTCGGTTCGGGACGCTTGGGGGCGTCGTCGTTGCGGCGGCGCGGTTCGACGCGCTTCTTCTCGACCAGTTCGTCGGTCGCGAGATCGGCGAGATCGTCGAGCGTCTTGATCCCCGCCTTGCCCAATGTGACCAGCATCGCTTCGGTCATGTACGGCATCCCCGCCAGATCGTCCTCGACGCCCATCGCCTGACGCTCTTCGCGCGCAGCGCTTTCGCGGCGATCGAGCGCTTCGGTCGCACGGCTCTGCAGTTCCTGACCCAGATCCTCGTCGAACCCTTCGATGCCCGCGATCTCGTCGAGCTCGACATAGGCGACCTCTTCGAGGCTGCCAAAGCCCTCGGCGACGAGCAGCTGCGCCAGCGTTTCGTCGACGTCGAGTTCGTTCTGGAACATCTCGCTGTTGGTGACGAATTCCTTCTGGCGCTTCTCGGATGCATCCTGTTCGGTCAGGATGTCGATTGCCTTGCCCGTCAGCTGGCTGGCGAGGCGGACATTCTGGCCGCGACGACCGATCGCCAGTGACAGCTGATCGTCGGGCACGACGACCTCGATCCGGTCCTCTTCCTCGTCGATGACGACGCGGCTGACGCTGGCAGGCTGCAAGGCGTTGACGACGAAGGTCGCGGTGTCTTCGGACCAGGGAATGATGTCGATCTTTTCGCCCTGCATTTCCTGGACGACCGCCTGCACCCGGCTGCCCTTCATGCCGACGCACGCGCCGACCGGGTCGATCGACGAATCGCGGCTGATGACGCCGATCTTCGCGCGGCTGCCCGGATCGCGGGCGGCGGCCATGATCGTGATGATCCCGTCGTAAATTTCGGGGACTTCCTGCGCGAACAGCTTTTTCATGAAGTCGGGATGCGCGCGGCTGAGAAAGATCTGCGGCCCGCGATTTTCGCGCACGACCTTCAGGATCAGCGAGCGGATGCGGTCGTTGACGCGGACGACTTCGCGCGGGATCTGCGCGTCGCGGCGGATGACGCCCTCGGCGCGACCCAGATCGACGACGATGTGGCCGAATTCGACGCGCTTGACGACGCCGGTGATGATTTCACCAACGCGGTCCTTGAACTCTTCGAACTGGCGCTCGCGCTCGGCGTCGCGGACCTTTTGGAAGATGACCTGCTTCGCCGCCTGCGCGGCGATGCGGCCGAATTCGATCGGGGGCAGCGGATCGACGATATAATCGCCGACCTTCGCGTCCTTTTGAAGCTTTTCCGCGCCCTTGACGTCGACCTGCTTGAAATAATCGTCGACCTGTTCGACTACCTCGACGACGCGCCACAGGCGCAGGTCGCCCGAATTGGCGTCGAGCTTCGCGCGAATGTCGTTTTCGGCACCGTAACGGGCCTTGGCGGCGCGTTCGATCGCGTCTTCCATCGCCTCGATCACGATCGCCTTGTCGATCATCTTTTCCGATGCGACCGCATTGGCGATCGCGATCAGTTCGGCACGGTTCGCGGTGGCAACACCGGAAGATGTGGAGGCCATCAGTTCAATTCCTCAGCTGGCGTCTCGTCGGACGCATCGTTTTCGTCGAAATTCTCGAATTCGTCGGCACCGTCGCTCGACAGTGGCGCGGTCGCGGCGAGTAACCGGTCGGTGATCGTCAGCTTCGCGTCCTGAATATCGGACAGCGCGACGGTCATCGCCTGATGTCCCCGCACCGCGATCGTCACCTGATCGGCCTCGATCCCCGCCAGATCGCCGGTCAGGACCTTGCGGCCACCGATCGGCTCGACCAGCTTGACCCGCGCTTCATGCCCGACCCAGTCGGCATAATCGCTGGCCCGCGTCAGCGGACGATCGATGCCCGGCGACGACACTTCGAGCCGGTACGCGCCCTCGATCGGGTCGGTGCCCGCCTCTTCCAGCGCATCGAACACATCCGACAACCGCCGCGACAGATCGGCGCAATCGTCGATCGTCAGCTGGCGCGTGTCGGGACGTTCCGCCATCACCTGGAGCGTCGGATCGCCCTTGCCGCCCGTCATCTTGACGCGCACGAGCGCGAAGCCGAGCGCCTCGGCCTCGGGTTCGATCAATTGCGTCAGTCGGGCGATGTCCGCCATGAATGCTCCGGATACAGGGTTATAGCGCCGCAGGGCCAAGCCCAGCGACCTCTTTCACCTGACGATGTAAGAAAGTGCGTTGCATATACGCCGATGCGCGGATCAGCGCAAGGCGGCAACCGACCTTGTCGCCCGGGCGTTGAGCAGGAAATACCGGAGAGACACACATGACCCGCGCGCTTCTTATCGTCGGCCTGCTCGTGAGCAGCGCCTGTACCGCCCAGAACACGACCGCCTCGACCTCCAACAGCTATGGCGCGTCGGGACAGGCAACGCCCGGCGCCGACGGTGCTCAGGCCACCGCGATGCCGCAACCGGTCGGCGCGACCGATCCCGTGCCGCGCAACGCTCCCCCGGCGACCGTTGCCGACGTTCGTGCCACGACGGGGCGTGCGAACATGGCCGAAACCCGGCCTCCCTTCGCCACGTCGCCGCTCGGCCAATTCGACAGCCCGTTCGCGATGGCGTTTCTTCCCGATGGCGCGCTGCTGGTCACCGAAAAGCGCGGGACATTGCAGCTGCGCGGCGCCGATGGTCGCAATCGCGCGGTCAATGGCGTGCCCAAGGTCGAGGCGGGCGGACAGGGCGGGCTGCTCGATGTCGCGGTCGCACCCGATTTCGCGACCAGTGGCACGATCTATCTCAGCTATTCCGAACCGGGCGAGGGTGGCCCCGCGCTCGCGCTCGCCAAGGGCACGCTGGTCACCGACGGGCCGCCGCGCCTGCAGGACATGCGCGTCATCTGGCGATCGGGGTCGAACGGGCCGGGCGGTCAATATGGCGCGGTCATCGCGTTCGCGCCCGATGGTAAATCGCTGTTCCTCTCTTCGGGCGAGCGCCAGCGCTTTACCCCGGCACAGGACCCGAATCAGGCGCTGGGCAAGATCATCCACCTGACGCTCGATGGAAAGGCCTCCCCCGACAATCCCGATTATGCCAAGGGCGGGGTACAGGCGATGACATGGTCGAGCGGGCATCGTAATCCCTATGGCCTCGTCTTCACGCGCGACGGACGGCTGTGGGAAGAGGAGATGGGGCCGAAGGGTGGCGACGAAGTCAATCTTATCGAGCCGGGCAAGAATTACGGCTGGCCGATCGTGTCGAACGGCGACAATTATTCGGGCCAGCCGATCCCCGACCAGCCGAGCCGCCCGGATCTGGCTGAACCCGTGCTCTGGTGGAATCCGTCGATCTCACCGGGCGGGATGATCGAATATACCGGCGCGATGTTCCCCGACTATCGCGGCAATCTGCTGATCGCGGGACTGGGCAGCGAATCGCTGATCCGCGTCGCGCTCGACGGCGCGACCGCCACCGCGAAGGAGCAATGGGACATGGGCGCGCGCATCCGCGATGTCGCCCAGGCGGCCGACGGAGCGATCTGGTTGCTACAGGACGATGGCAAGCTGGTCCGGCTGGCGAAACGCTGACGGATCGACCGATCGGGGGTCAGTCGCGCACGATCAGGTAATTCATCCGCGCGGTCGCGATCGGTTTGGCGCGGTCGTCCTGCCACGCGACTGCCTCGACATTGGCGACGCGATTGCCCAACCGCGTGACCAGCCCTTCGGCGCGGGTCGTCTTGTCACGCCCGCCACGCTGGAAATCGACCGTCGCATTGATCGGCTTGATCCGGCCACCGCCTTCGCCCGACAAAGCGTGATCGAGTGCCGCAATCGCCGCCACCTCCAGCAATCCCGAAATCGCGCCACCTTGCAGAAACCCCGGTCGCCCGACGACATCGTCGTGAAACGGCATGACCAGAATCGGATGGCCATCCTCCGCTCTTTCGATCTCCACCTTCAATACGGCGGCATAGGGGGGCAATTTCATCGCGCACCCTCGCCCTGGCCCTCGCCGCGACTGCCCGGATAGGCACCGGTCGGCAGCATGAATGTCGCCGAGACGTTGGCGATCGGGTCGGCCGGATCGCCATCATGCGCCAGTCCGCGTGTGAACGAAATCGACCGTGTCACGCGCAGGCACTCGGCGCGTCCGATCACCGTGCGTCCCGGTGTCGCGCGGCGCAGATAATCGATCCTGAGGTCGAGTGTCGCATGGGGAACGAACGCATCGACCCGCTGCCACACCGCCAGACTGGTCGTAATATCCATCATTGCGATGATCGGTCCCGATGCCAGCACGCCGCTCGCCTCGTCACCGATCAGGTCGGTCGAATAGGGCAGGGCCATTTCCACCCAGTCATCGCCGAACGCGTGCAGGCTGATCCCCAGCCTCCCGCCATGGCCCCATGTGCCGCGCTGCATGAATCGTGCAAGGTCGAATCCGCTCATGGCGCCTCTCCTACACGCCGAACGCGCTAGCGCAACGGCGGGCGAGGCTATAGCGTGACTGGCAAAAGCAGGAGAGAGCCATGAACGACCGCGTATCCATCACCGTCACCGATCATGTCGCCGACGTGCGCCTGACCCGCGCGGACAAGATGAACGCGATCGACCCGGCGATGTTCACAGGGATCGGGGAAGCGATCGATTCGCTGCACGACCGCACCGACGTGCGCTGCGTCATATTGTCAGGGGAGGGGAAGGCGTTTTGCGCCGGTCTCGATATGGCGAGTATGCAGGCGGGCGGGTCGGGCACCGGGCGCGAGCGCAACGATCAGGGTAGCATCCTGCCTCAGCACGTCACCTGGGGCTGGCGCAATCTGCCGATGCCCGTCATCGCCGCGGTCCACGGCGTGGCGTTCGGCGGTGGGTTTCAGATCATGTCGGGGGCGGACATCCGTATCGTCGCGCCGGGCACCCGTTTCGCGATTCGCGAGATGTATTGGGGCCTCGTCCCCGACATGGCGGGTTTCCCGATCTGGCGCGGGCTGGTCCGCGACGATGTGTTGCGCGAACTCGTCTATACCGCGCGTGAATTCGATGCGGAGGAGGCGCTGCACCACGGTTTCGTCACCCGCATCGCCGACAATCCCCACGCCGCCGCGATGGACCTCGCACGGACGATCGCGGACAAGAGCCCGCACGCGATCCGCGGCGCGAAACGCCTGTGCAACATGGCGCACGACGCCGATCCGCGCACGATGCTGGAGGCGGAAACCGACGAACAGATCAAGGTGATCGGCAAGCCCAATATGATGGAACAGGTCGCCGCCAACATGGCGAAACGCAAGGCGGTGTTCGCGGACTGAGGCACCATTGCCACCACCCTGGCGGAGGCCGGCGCCAGTTGAGATGCGAGCGTGATGTACGCCGCGCTTCACCAGCGCAAACTTTCCACCTGGGCCCCGGCCTTCGCCAGGGTGGTGGCGACGGGCAGGGCAGGCGCTTCCCCTCGCTTCACCCAGGCTTTACTCGACCCAATCGAGGCCGATGTCGCGATAGGTGTCGCGATCCTCGTCCCAGCCGGGCTTCACCTTGACGTGCAGATACAGGTGGACGGGCTTGCCCATGATCCCGGCCAGTTCCGCCCGTGCGCGCGCGCCGATCTCGCGGATGCGCGCGCCGCCCTTGCCCAGCACGATCGCGCGCTGTGTCGGGCGTTCGACCAGGATTTGCTGATGGATTTCGACCGACCCGTCCTCGCGCTCGGCATAGGTTTCGGTCTCGATCGTGCTCGCATAAGGCAGTTCGGCGTGAAGCTGTAGGTACAGCTGCTCGCGCGTGACTTCGGACGCCAGGCTGCGTTCGCTCGCATCCGACACCTGATCCTCGGGATAATGCCACGGCCCTGCGGGCATCGCGGCGGCGAACGCATTCTTCAGTTCGGGGACGCCATCGCCCGTCGCGGCGCTGACGAAGAACGTCTCGGCGAACGGCAACAATGCGTTCAGCCGCTCGGCATGAAGCAACAGCCTGGGCTTGTCGGCGACATCGACCTTGTTGAGGATCAGATAGATCGGCTCGGGCCGTCCCACCAGACTTTCGATGATCGTCGTGACCTTGCCCCCGACGCCGCCCTTGCCGTCGACGACCAGCGCGATCAGGTCAGCGCCCTCCGCCCCGCCCCAGGCGGCGGCGACCATCGCGCGATCGAGGCGGCGTTTGGGTTCGAAGATGCCGGGCGTGTCGACGAGCAGGATCTGCGTCATATCCTGTAACGCCACGCCCATGAGCCGCGCGCGCGTCGTCTGCGCCTTGGGACTGACGATCGCGACCTTCTGCCCGACAAGCGCGTTGACGAGCGTCGATTTGCCCGCATTGGGCGCACCCACGACCGTGACGAGGCCGCATTTCTGTTGTTCGGTCATGCCGCCGCCATAGATTATTTCTGCAGCTTCGCCAGCAATGCCTTGGCCGCGGCGGTCTCCGCTTCCTGTTTGTTCGTCCCCTCGGCGCTCGCCTCGTCGGGGCCGATCGAGACGGTGATCGTGAAGCGCGGCGCATGGTGCGGACCGGAGCGATCGGTTATCGCATAGGTCGGCGTCCGGCGACCCGCCGCCGCCGCCCATTCCTGCAGCGCGGATTTGGGATGTTGCGGTGCCTTCGCATCGGCATGGACGCGGCTGCCCCACGCCCGGCGGATGAAGCTGCGCGCCGCCTCCAGCCCCGCTTCCTGATACCATGCCCCAATCAATGCCTCCATCACGTCGCCGAGGACATTGTCGCTGTCGATCGCGCCATCGTCGCGCGCCTGTTTGCCGAGCCGCAAATGGTCGCGCACACCCAGTTCGCGCGCGATCTCCGCACAAACCTGACCCGTGACGAGCGCGTTGAGCCGTTTCGACAACTGCCCTTCCTTGTCGCGGGGAAATACGTCCCACAGCCATTCGGCGATGACGAGCCCGAGCACGCGGTCGCCCAGAAATTCGAGGCGTTCGTAATTGTCGGTCCCCTGCGACCCATGCGTCAGCGCGCGCGCGAAGGCGTCGATCGTATCGGGGATCCTGCCGAACAGCCCCGCAAGCCATGATGACAGGCCGGCGTTCAGAATCCCTCTCCGATCCGGTCGGGCCGGGCGGCGCTGAACCAGGTCCAGGGCTTGATCCATTCGGCAGAACCATTGGTCGAGAAGAAGGTGACGACCGCCTTGCCCTCGATCCGCTCCATCGGAATATAGCCCATCCCCTCGGGGTAGGCGAAGCGGCTGTCGGCGCTGTCGTCGCGATTGTCACCCATCAGGAAGACATCGCCCGCAGGCACGGTATAGACGTCGGTATCGTCCGCCTGCGGAATGTCACGCTGGTCGAGCACGTCATAGCTTTTACCGTCGGGCAGCGTTTCGCGGAATCGTGGATAGCGGCAGATCGCCTGGCCGGTCGCATCGGTATCCTGAAACGCCGGATCGCACAGCGTCGCAGGAAAATTGGGGGTCAGCGGCAAAACGAAATCGGCGACGCGCTGTTTCGGGATCGCCTTGCCGTTCAACCATAGCTGGCCCCGGCGCATCTGGATGGTGTCGCCGGGCAGCCCGATGACGCGTTTGATCACGTCATGGTCGTCGGGGCCGGGCGAGCGGAACACGACGACATCGCCGCGATCCGGCGTGTGGGGCAGGATGCGGCCCGGAATCAGCGGCAGGCCCCAGGGCAGCGACCAGCGCGAATAGCCGTAATTCCATTTCGACACGAACAGGAAATCGCCGACCAGCAATCGCGGCAACATCGATTCGGAGGGAATAAAAAAGGACGCGAAGACGAAACTTCGGATCACGAAGACGATGATCGCGAGCCTCAACAGAAAAGACAGCGTTTCGCGCGTTTCCGATTTGGCGGCGGGCGGGGTCTTGGCCATCCGCGCGGCGTGGCGTGGCGCCGCGCGTCAGTCAAGCGCGGGCTTGCACCCTACCCGTCCTTCGCCAATGGCCTATATGGCAGGCGAACCGATGAAGGAGTGATACCGATGAGCGACTGGTCGACGATCGAGGCGCTGCCCTCTCCCAGGCTGACCGATTTGTTCGCCGATGACCCGAAGCGGCTCGACATGTTGAGCGTCGATGTCGCGGGCATCCATTTCGACTGGTCGAAGACGCATCTGACGAAGGAAGCGATCGCCGCGTTCGAACAGCTTGCGGCGGCGCAGGATCTGGCCGGAAAACGCGCCGCGATGTTCGGTGGCGAGCATGTCAACGTGACCGAGGATCGCCCGGTCGAACACACCGCCGAACGCTATGAAGGCAACCCCGACAGCGTCGCGCGCGCGCAGAAATTCCACGGCCGGATGCGGGCGCTGATCGATGCGATAGAGGGCGGCGCGCTCGGTGAAATCCGCAATATCCTGCATGTCGGCATCGGCGGCTCGGCGCTCGGCCCGCATTTGCTCGTCGACGCACTGGGGCGTGAGGAAAAGCGGTACGAGGTCGCGATCGTCTCCAACGTCGATGGCGTCTCGCTAGAGGATGCGTTCGCGCGGTTCGATCCCAAAACGACGTTGCTCGCGATCGCGTCGAAAACCTTCACGACGACCGAGACGATGCTCAATGCGACCTCCGCGATCCAGTGGATGCAGGAAAATGGTGTCGAGGACCCTTATGGCCGCGTCGTCGCGCTGACCGCGAGCCCCGACAAGGCGATCGAATGGGGCGTCGACGAAACCCGCGTGCTGCCGTTCAGCGAAGGTGTCGGCGGCCGCTATTCGCTCTGGTCGTCGATCGGATTTCCCGCCGCGCTCGGCCTTGGCTGGAATGTGTTTGAAGAGTTGCTTGAGGGCGCGGCCGAAATGGACCGCCATTTTCGCTTCACCGCGCTCCATGAAAACGCGCCCGCGCTCGCGGCGTTCGCGGACCTTTATTACACTCAGGTCCGCCACGCCGAAACCCGCGCGCCCTTCGCCTATGACGAACGGCTGCGGCTGCTGCCGAGCTATCTCCAGCAGCTCGAAATGGAATCGAACGGCAAGGGCGTGACCATCGAGGGCAAACCCGTCGGGCGACCGACCGCCGCGATCACCTGGGGCGGGGTGGGCACCGATGCGCAGCATGCGGTGTTCCAGCTATTGCATCAGGGTACGCATCTCGTCCCCGTCGAATTCCTCGCGGTGATCGAGGGCGGCGATACGCTGGCGGAGGATCATCATCGTCAGCTGCTGCTCAACGCTTTTGCGCAGGGCGCGGCACTGATGAAGGGGAAGCCCAATCCCGACGATCCCGCGCGCGCCTATCCGGGGGATCGCCCGTCATCGACGCTGCTGCTCGACGATCTCGATGCGCGGACATTGGGCGCGTTGATCGCGTTTTACGAACATCGCACATTCGTCAACGGCGTGCTGCTCGGCATCAACTCGTTCGACCAGTTCGGCGTCGAACTGGGCAAGGAAATGGCAAAGGCCGCGGATGCGGGCGGGCAGGAATTCGACGTGTCGACGACCGATCTGATCAAGCGCGCCGGGCTCGACTGACATCGCGGCTCCGTCGCGCCCGCGCTGGAAACACTAGGAAAATACATGACCGATTATGACTATGACCTTTTCGTCATCGGCGCGGGCTCGGGCGGTACGCGCGCGAGCCGCGTCGCCGCCGCGCATGGCGCGCGCGTCGCGGTGGCGGAGGAATATCGAATCGGTGGCACCTGCGTCATTCGTGGCTGTGTGCCCAAAAAGCTGCTCGTCTACGGCGCGCATTTCGCCGAGGACCTGGCCGATGCGAAGCGCTTCGGCTGGCAGGTGCCCGAGCATTGCGACTTTTCGTGGCAGACGTTGCGTGACAATGTGATGGAGGAGGTCGACCGGATCAACGGTGCCTACACCAACACGCTGGAAACCAACGGCGTCGACATCATCCCCCAGCGCGCCACTGTCTCTGGCCCGCACGAAGTGACCCTGGCCGACGGCACGACGAAGACGGCGGAAAGAATCCTGGTCGCGGTCGGTGCGCATCCCGCCGTGCCCGAATGCCCCGGCCACGAGCATGGCATCACCTCGAACGAGGCGTTTCATCTCGACGAGATCCCCAAGCGCGTGCTGATCGCGGGCGCGGGTTATATCGCGAATGAATTTGCGGGCATTTTCCACCAGTTCGGCGCGCACGTCATCATCCTCAACCGGACCAGGGACATCCTGCGCGGCTACGATCAGTCGATCCGCGACCGGTTGCTCCAGATCAGCTTGATGAAGGGCATCGAATTCCGCTTCGACGCCGCGTTCGAGGGGATCGAAAAGCATGCTGACGGGTGCCTGACGGTCAGCATGTCCAACCACGAACCCGTTACCGTCGATATGGTGATGTTCGCGACCGGCCGCCGTCCCAATACAAATGGACTTGGCCTGGACAGCGCGGGGGTCGAACTCGACGATCTCGGCGCGATCAAGGTCGATGCCGATGGCCGCTCGACCTGCGACAGCATCTTCGCGATTGGCGATGTCACCAACCGCATCCAGCTGACCCCGATCGCGATCCGCGAGGGACAGGCGTTCGCGGACAATTTCTACGGCGGCAAATCGGTCACGGTCGATTACGACAACGTGCCCAGCGCGGTGTTCAGCCACCCCCCGCTCGCCGCGGTGGGGATGACCGAGGCGGAGGCGCGCAACAAGCTTGGCTCGGTCGCGATTTATACGAGCGATTTTCGGGCGATGAAGAATGTGCTCGCCGGGCGTGACGAACGCTCGCTCTACAAGATGGTCTGCGATGCCGAGACGGGCCGCGTCGTCGGGCTCCACATGATCGGTCCCGACGCGCCCGAAATTCTCCAGGCCGCCGCGATCGCGGTCAAGGCGGGGCTGACCAAGGACCAGTTCGACGACACCGTCGCGCTCCACCCGACGATGGCCGAAGAACTCGTGCTGATGAAATGACGGACGCTGGCCGCGCCGATCCCGTCCGACGTTGTGACGGCGGCTTTGCCGATGGCGGGTTGATCCCCGATAGTGACGGGCCAGCGATTACTCGCCCGTGAAATTGCCCGGTCGCCGCTCATTGACCGACCGCACGCCCTCGGCGAAATCGGCGGTCTTCTGAAGCCAGCTCTGCTCGGCCAGTTCATGATCGGTCTGTTTCTGGACCAGATCGAACAGAGCGCCGCGCAATGTCTTGCGCGTCGCCTGAACCGCCAGCGGCGCGCCCGCAGCGATCTCTTGCGCCAGCGCCAATGCCCCGGCGTGCGGATCGTCGGCCAGCGCGTCGGCGAGGCCCCAGTTGGCGGCTTCGTCCGCCTTGATCCGCCGGCCGGTCAGATTCATCAGCAACGATCGCTGCCGCCCGACCACACGTTCGAGCACCGCCGAAATGCCGAAACCCGGATGAAAGCCCAGCGAGACGAAATTCGCGGCGAACTTCGCCTGCGGCCCCGCAACGCGGAAGTCCGCGACGAGTGCCAGCCCCAGGCCCGCACCGACCGCCGCACCCTGCACCGCCGCGACCACCGGCTTGTTCACCGCGAACAGTTTCGCCGCCGCGACGTAGAAGGGATTGCGCTCCCCGGTCTTTTGCCCGTCCGCGACGGGGTTGGCATTGGCAAGGTCGGCGCCAGCACAGAACACCTTGCCCGCCGATTGCAGCACGATCGCCCGCACGTCGCGATCCGCATCCGCCGCGTCGAACGCCGCGCCGATCGATTCGATCAGGTCGAGGTCCGCGAAATTATAGGGCGGGCGGGTAAATTCGACGATCGCCACATGTCCGTCCTGCCTTGTGGTCACCGTCATCGCTCGTCTCCCTGTGCTGCCGTGTGGCCTATCTACTGCCGAACACGCTTCGACAAGGGTGAGGTGAGCGTATAGGAACGCCGCGTACCTGATTTTCGAAAGGCCTATTCATGCGTGAAGCTGCGATCGTTTCCACCGCCCGTACCGGCATCGGCAAAGCCTATCGCGGCTATTTCAACGCGACCGAGGCACCCGTCCTCGCAGGCCATGTCATGAACGCGGCAGTCGAGCGGGCGGGGATCGACCCCGCGCGGATCGACGATGTCTTCTGGGGTGTCGGCAACCAATGGGGGACGCAGGGCGGCAACGAAGGCCGGATGGCGATCTTCGCGGGCCAGCTTCCGCAAAGCGTCCCTGCCTTCACGCTCGACCGGAAATGCGGCTCGGGCCTTACCGCGATCGCGCTTGCCGCGCGCACGATCATCGCAGGCGAGGCGACCGTCGCCCTCGCAGGCGGTCAGGAATCGATCAGCTATGTCGTGACGAAGGATTCGCCGCGTTACGTCAACCAGTCGGTGATCGCGCACGAGCCAGCCGCCTATATCCCGATGATCGAGACGGCGGAGATCGTCGCGACGCGGTACGGCATCAGTCGCGAAGCGCAGGACGCCTATGCCGCGATGAGCCAGCAGCGCGCGGCGGCGGGTGTCGAAAGCGGCGCCTTTGCCGAGGAAATCGCGCCGATCACCGTCGAAAAGGCGCTGTTCGACAAACAGGGAAACAAGACGGGCACCGAAACCGTCACCGTGACGCAGGACGAGGGCATCCGCGCCGGGACGACCAAGGAAGCGCTCGCCAACCTCAAGACCGTCTGGCCCGGCGGCGATTTCAGCGGTCCGGGCACCAGCGTCACCGCCGGCAATGCCAGCCAGCTATCCGACGGCGCGGCGGCGCAGATCCTGATGGACCGCCAGACCGCGGAGGCGGAGGGTAAGGAGATACTCGGCCTCTATCGCGGATTTCAGGCTGCAGGCTGTGCGCCCGACGAAATGGGGATCGGCCCGGTTTTTGCGGTGCCCAAATTGCTCGAACGCGCCGGACTGTCGGTCGGCGACGTCGGTCTGTGGGAACTCAACGAAGCCTTTGCCTCGCAATGCCTCTATTGCCGCGACACGCTCGGGATCGATCCCGAGAAATACAACGTCAATGGCGGTGCGATCGCGGTCGGCCACCCATTCGGCATGACCGGCAGCCGCCTCGTCGGCCACGCGTTGATCGAAGGGCGCAAGCGCGGGGTCCGCTACGTCGTCGTTACGATGTGCACGGCGGGCGGCATGGGCGCGGCGGGGTTGTTCGAGATCGTCTGACGATCGAGCGGACCACACACGGGGGAGACATAGGATGGCGACACTTATCACCGGCGCATCCGCCGGGCTCGGCGCGGGGTTCGCGCGTGCCTTCGCGGCGAAGGGGCATGACCTGATCCTGACCGCGCGGCGCGGAGACCGGTTGGAAATACTGGCGACGGAACTGCGCGCGACGGGCGTTCGGGTGGACATATTCGCCGCCGACCTCGCCGATCCGGCCGCCCCTGCAACGTTGCTCGCCAATGTCGCCGCCGCGGGGCTGTCGGTCGACACGCTCGTCAACAATGCGGGCTTCGGTATGAACGGTGCCGTCGCCGATCTCGACAGCGCGCAACAGCTGGGGATGGTCGACCTCAATTGCCGCGCACTCGTCGCGCTGTCGCGCGGCGTGCTGCCCGCGATGGTCGCCGCGGGGCAAGGGGGCATTCTCAACATCGCCTCGACCGCCGCGTTCCAGCCTGGTCCGTGGATGAGCGTCTATTACGCGACCAAGGCCTTCGTCCTCAGCTTTTCCGAAGCGTTGCACGAAGAGGTGAAGGATCAGGGGGTTCGCGTCGTCGCGCTCTGCCCCGGGCCGACGCGCACCGAATTTGCGGATGTCGCGGGCATGGGCGACAGCGCGCTGTTCCAACGCTTTGCCAGCGACCCTGAAACGGTCGTCGCCGACGGGCTGAAAGCGCTTGCCGCGAATGATGCGGTGAAGGTGTCGGGGACGATGAACGCGGTCGCCGCAGGGATGATCCGTCTTACCCCGCGCGGTATCGCCCGGCGCGTGTCGGGAAGCCTGCAAAAAACGCGCAAGTAATTCTTTCTGCGCGATTTCGGAACGCGCGTTACAAGCTGCTCGTTACAGGTTCAGTCGCGGAGGGGCCGCGGCTTTGCTTGGGAGAATTTCGATGTTGTGGACGCTTGCCATCATATTGGCCGTCTTGTGGCTTTTGGGCTTTTTCGCCTTTCACATCGCGGGCGGTCTCATCCACCTGTTGCTCGTGATTGCGGTCATCGTCGTGCTGGTGAAGCTGTTCACCGGTCGCGGTATCTAGCAGGATCGGGGCTCGCCGATCGATCGCCGAGCCCCGGTCGATCAATCCGCGAACAGCAATACCGGCGTTTCGAGGAAGCGCTTCAGACTCTGCACATAGCTTGCCGCATCCCAGCCATCGACGACGCGATGGTCGCAGCTGATCGACAGGTTCATCAGCTTCGCGCGGCGGATGTCATCCCCCCCTTTGCCATTACCGTCAAAGACGGGGCGCTCGACGATCTTGTTCGGGCCGATAATCGCCACTTCCGGCCGGTTGATGACGGGCGTCGTCGCGATGCCACCCAGTGGTCCCAGCGACGTGATCGTGATCGTCCCCCCACCCATCTCGTCGGGCTTCAGCTTGTTCGCACGTGCCGCTTCGGCCAGCCGCCCGATCTCGGTCGCGAGTTGCCAGACATTCCTGTCCTGCGCATCGCGGATCACCGGCACGGTCAGTCCGGCATCGGTTTGCGTCGCCATCCCCATATGCACTCGGCCCGAGCGGGTAACGACGCCCGCTTCGTCGTCGTAACGCGCGTTGAGCATCGGAAATTCGGGCAGGCTGCGACTGATCGCGACGATCATCAGCGGCAGCATCGTCAGCTTGGGCCGATGACCCCGATGGGCATTAAGGTCGGCGCGCATCGCTTCCAATGCGGTGACGTCGATTTCATCGACATAGGTGAAATGCGGGATGTTGCGCTTCGACGCCGCCATGTTCTCGGCGATGCGGCGGCGCATGCCGATGACCTTGATCGTCTCGTCGTCGCGCGCGCGGCTGGCGTGCGGCGCGTGATAGCCCTCGCCCGATCCGTAACGTAGATAGGCGTCGAGATCGGCATGACGCACGCGGTCGCCGTCGGTCTTCACCACAGATAGATCGATACCCAGATCGCTCGCCCGCGCACGCACCGCGGGGGAGGCGAGCACGGGGGCGTGGCTCTCCATTGCAGCACTGTTCCCCGGCGAAGGCCGCGGCCCGGTTGGGGAAATTTCTGCAATAACGGGATTCGCATCGCCGCCGGCACCGCCCGACTGGGCCCCGTCCTCCGCCGGGGAGGAGACTTCCTCAACCCCCGGATTTTCCGCCACGAACGCCTCTTCCTCGGCAGATTCAGCTGCTGGCCGATCGGTTTCATCCATCGGCGTTGCGACCGCATCGCCGTCCGCCGCTCCCGTCGCCTCATCCTCGGTCTCGATCACCACCAGCGCCGCGCCGATCGATACCTGGTCGCCGACCTCGCCCGCCAGTTCGACGACGACGCCGGTCACGGGCGATTCCATTTCGACCGTCGCCTTGTCGGTCATCATGTCCGCGATCTGCTGGTCTTCCTCGACCCGGTCGCCGATCGCGACGTGCCAGGCGACGATTTCGGCTTCCGAAATGCCTTCGCCGATATCGGGAAGTTTGAAGGTGAAACGCGCCATCGGTTCAGTCCTTGAGAATGTTCTTGAGCGCCTCGCCAATGCGGACGGGGCCGGGGAAATAGGCCCATTCGAGGCTGTGGGGATAAGGCGTGTCGAACCCGGTGACGCGTTCGATCGGTGCTTCGAGGTGATAGAAACACCGTTCCTGCACCAGCGCGGACAGTTCGGAGCCGAAGCCGCTCGTCCGCGTCGCCTCATGCACGATCAGGCAGCGCCCGGTCTTCTTCACCGATGCCTCGATCGTCTCGATGTCGAGCGGCACGAGCGTGCGCAAATCGACGATCTCGGCATCGACGCCCATCTCGGCCACCGTCGCGGCGCAGACATGGACCATCGTGCCGTAGCAAAGGATCGTCACCGCCTCACCCTTGCGAACGACGTTCGCGGTGGCCAGTTCGACCTTGTAATAGCCCGTTGGCACCTCGCCGCCGGGATGCTTCGACCAGTTTTGCGACGGCCGGTCCCAATAGCCGTCGAACGGGCCGTTATAGATGCGCTTGGGTTCGAAGAAGATCGTCGGATCATTATCCTCGATCGCCGCGATCAATAGCCCCTTGGCATCATAGGGCGTCGCGGGGATGACGGTCTTCATGCCCGATACGTGCGTGAAAATTCCTTCGGGCGACTGACTGTGCGTCTGCCCGCCGAAAATCCCGCCACCGAAGGGCGAGCGCACAGTGATCGGGGAAATGAATTCCCCCGCCGATCGATAGCGCAGCCGCGCCGCCTCGCTGACCAGCTGGTCGAGCGCGGGATAGATATAATCGGCGAACTGGATTTCGGGGACGGGGCGCAGGCCATAGGCTCCCATGCCGACCGCGACGCCGATGATCCCGCATTCGGTGATCGGCGTGTCGAATACGCGCGTCTTGCCATGCTTCGCCTGCAATCCCGCGGTCGCGCGGAAGACGCCGCCGAAATAGCCGACATCCTCCCCCATCACGATCACGTCGGGATCGCGTTCCATCACGACATCGAGCGCCGATTTGATGGCCTGGATCATGTTCATCCGCTTCGTCGCGGGCGCGTCACCCGTTGCGGCGGTTTCCGTGTTGACGTCGATCATGTCGGTCATGACTTGCGATCCCATGGGCGGCCAGATGCCGTCTCTTCGTCGAGCATTTGCTGGCGTTGTTCCTTGAGATGCCAGGGCATCTCCTCGAACACGCCGTCGAACAAGGTATCGAGTGGCTGGTGGAGGCCGTGACCCAGAATGCCGTTCTTTTCGGCTTCCTTCTGCGCGGTCTTCACCTGATCGGCGACTTGCTTGTCCTGCGCGGCGTGGCGGTCCTCGTCCCATTCGCCGATCGCGATCAGGTGATCCTTGAGCCGCCTGACGGGATCGCCCAGCGGCCAGGCATTGGGTTCGCCGGCGCTACGATATTGCGTCGGATCATCGGAGGTCGAATGACCCTCGGCGCGATAAGTGAAATGCTCGATCAGCGTCGGCCCCTGATTGGTCCGCGCCCGCTCCGCCGCCCATAGCGTCGCGGCATAGACCGCGAGCGCATCGTTGCCGTCGACGCGCAGCCCGGCGATCCCGTAACCCACCGCCCGCGCGGCGAAGGTCGTCGATTCAGCGCCCGCGAACCCCGAAAAGCTCGAAATCGCCCATTGGTTGTTGACGATGTTGAGGATGACCGGTGCGCGATAGACCGCGGCAAAGGTGCAGGCCGAATGGAAGTCGCCCTCCGCGGTCGATCCTTCGCCGCACCATGTGGCCGCGATGCGCGTATCGCCCTTCGCCGCCGACGCCATCGCCCAGCCGACCGCCTGAGGATATTGCGTCGTCAGATTGCCCGAGATCGAGAAAAATCCGAAATCCCGCGCCGAATACATGATCGGCAATTGCTTGCCCTGCAGCTTGTCGCCCT
>JAPKCG010000246.1 GCA_028823055.1 Sphingomonas bacterium | reverse complement strand
CGGTGCGCAAGGGCGACAGCGTCGTCACCGCCGGCGGCATCGTCGGCAAGGTAACCAAGGTCGAGGAAATGTTCGTCGAGGTCGAGATCGCGGCGAACACGCGCATCCGCGTCGTCAAGGCAACGCTGAGCGACGTGACGAGCCCTAATTCGAAGCCGGCCAACGACTGATGCTCGATTTTCCGAAATGGAAGGTCTGGTCGATCTGGGGCGTGCTCGCGTTCCTGTGTGCGCTGGCGGTTCCGAGCCTGATCCCCGAACGCGTGAGCCCCGGATGGCTTGCAAATGCGCCGCGGATCAACCTGGGCCTCGATCTGGCCGGCGGCAGTTATCTGCTGCTTGAAGCGGATACGCAGGAACTGGCGAACAGCCGGATCGAATCGATGCGCGACAATATCCAGGGGCAGATGCGCAACGGCACGCCCCGGATCGCGATCGGCGACATTTCGACACGCGATAATCAGCTAAGCTTCATGGTCCGCGATCCCAGTCAGGTCGATGCCGCGCGCGAACGCCTGTTATCGATCACCGGCGGCGGCGCGGGCATGACCGGTCAGCGCGAATGGGACATCGCCGTCGTCGATACCAGCCGTTTCGTATTGAAGCCGACCGACGCGGGGCTTGCCGAGGCGGTCGATACCGCGATGAAGGACGCGACCGAGGTCGTGCGCCGCCGGATCGACGAACTCGGTACGCGCGAACCGACGATCGTGCGCCAGGGGCCGAGCCGCATCGTCGTGCAGGTGCCGGGCCTCGAAAATCCGCAGGCACTGAAGGATCTGCTCGGCAAGACCGCAAAGCTCGAATTCAAGCTGGTCGATCAGAGTGCCAATCCCGCCGACCTCGCCAAGGGGATCGCGCCGATCGGCAGCCAGGTCCTGCCCTATCCGACCAATCCGTCGGGCATCCCGTTCATCGCGGTCAAACGCGCGGCGATCATCACCGGCGATCAGCTGGCCGATGCGCGCCAGGGCTTCGACCCGACGACCAACGCGCCCAACGTCGTCATCAATTTCAACGCCGAGGGGGGCAATCGCTTCGCCCGCGTGACGCAGCAGAACGTCAACAAGCCGTTCGCGATCATCGTCGACAATTCGGTGATCAGCGCGCCCAACATCAACGAACCGATCCTCGGCGGCTCCGCCTCGATCAGCGGCAGCTTCACCGTCGACAGCGCGAACCAACTCGCGATCGCGCTGCGCTCGGGCAAGCTGTCGATCAACCTCAAGGTTATCGAGGAATCGACCGTCGGTCCCGACCTGGGCAAGGATTCGATCCGTGCGGGCATTCTCGCCAGCGCGGTCGCGGTCGCGCTGGTCGTCGTCTTCATGTTCCTGACCTATGGCCGGTTCGGATTTTACGCGAACCTCGCGGTCATCATCAACGTGTTCGTGATCGTCGGTGTGCTGGCGCTGCTCAAGGGCACGCTGACCCTGCCCGGCATCGCGGGGTTCGTGCTGACGATCGGCACCGCGGTCGACGCCAACGTGCTGATCAACGAACGCATACGTGAGGAACGCCGACGTGGGCGCAGCGTGATCCAGGCGGTCGAGCTTGGTTACAAGGAAGCCAGTCGCACGATTTTCGAGGCCAACATGGTCCACGCGATTTCGGGCGTCATCATGTTCTTCCTCGGCAGCGGACCCGTCAAGGGCTTCGCGGTCGTGCTGCTGATCGGGATCGCGACGAGCGTGTTCACCGCAGTGACCTTCACACGGATGCTGGTCGTCCAGTGGGTCCGCCGGACCAAACCCAAGACCATGAATATCTGAGGCGAAAGGCCCCCTCATGCGCCTCCTGAAGATCGTCCCCGATCATACGAACATCGATTTCGTCAATTTGCGCGGCATCGCGTTCGCGCTGACGATGTTGCTGAGCCTTGCCGCAATCGGCGTCACCTTTGCCAAGGGCCTCAATTTCGGCGTCGATTTCGTCGGCGGCCTGATGATCGAGGAAAAGTTCGAAACGCCGCCCGATCAGGACAAGGTTCGCACGCTCGTCGATTCGCTCGGCGTCGGGCAGGCCTCGCTCCAGCAATTCGGCAGCGCCAACAACCTCACCATCCGCCTGCCCGTGCAAAGCGGCGCGGACGATGGTGCAACCAACGCGGTCGTCAAAAAGGTCGAAACCGCGCTGGCGCGGGAATTTCCCGGCGCGACGTTCAGCCGTTATTCGACCGTGTCGGGCAAGGTGTCGGGCGAGTTGATCCAGAACGGCCTGCTCGCGGTCGCGCTCGCGGTACTCGGCATCGGCCTGTTCACGATCCTTCGTTTCGAATGGCAGTTCGGCGTGTCGACCATCGTCGCGATCGTCCACGATTTGCTGATGACGATCGGCTTCTTCGCGCTGACGCAGTTCGAATTCGACCTGACGATCGTCGCGGCGGTGCTGACGATCATCGGTTATTCGATCAACGACAAGATCGTCATCGACGACCGTATCCGCGAAAATATGCGCCGATACCGCAAGATGGAGATGCGGGAGATCGTCAACCTGTCGGTCAACGAAACACTGCCGCGCACGGTCATGACCTCGGTCACGATCCTGCTTGCGCTGTTCGCGATGCTGTTCCTCGGCGGGCACGTGCTGCGCGGGTTCACCGCCGCGATGATCCTGGGCATCGTCGTCGGCACTTATTCGTCGATCTACGTCTCGTCGTCGTTGCTCATCTCGCTCGGCCTGCGCGCCGAACCCAAGCTCGAAAAGATCGGCAAGACCGACATGTCGAACGCGGAGCGGGTCGCGCCGCGCAAATCCTGATGCGGGTTCGACCATCATGCGCATGACGCCATAATGCGGATGGAGCGCGAACCCGGCATCGGTGGTCCGTTGATCGCCGGGTTCGTGGGCAACGGTTTCCGAATTCAGGAATCGCGCTTCGATGCGTTGTTGATGACGACCGAGGATGCGCAACCCTGGTCACCGCCGCCGCTTGCCGACCTGACGGTCGATGCGATTCCGATGCTCATGGCGACGCGCCCCGAATTCATCCTGCTTGGCACCGGCAAGACGCTGACCCGCCCGCCCGCCGCCTTCACCGCCGCGCTCGAGGCGCAAAATATCGGCGTCGAACCGATGGACAGCCGCGCCGCTGCCCGCGCGTGGAGCGTGTTGCGCGGTGAGGGCCGGCTGATTGCAGCGGCGCTATACCCGCTCGACGCCTAGCGCGCGCATCCGCAAAGTCGCTTCGAGTTCGGAACGCAGCTGCGCGACGAGCGCTGCGGCAGGCAGGGCGCGCGCCAGCGGTGCCCCCTGCCCCGCCCAATGCGCGCCGAAACCATTATCGCCCCGCGCCTTGGCAGCGAAATGGAGCGCCTTTCCCGCGTCATAAGCGATCGGGTAATCGGGCGGTCGATAATCGCCGATCGTTGCCGCCAATTTCGTGAACCGGTTCTCCAGTACGCGCGCAGGGCGACCCGAAATCGCGCGGGTCATGGTGGTGTGACACGCCCCCGGCCCCGACAATGCCCGACGATAGCCGTCATCGGCAGCGCTTTCGGAGCAGGCGATGAAGGCGGTGCCAAGTTGCGCGGCGACCGCGCCCAGATCAAGCACTGCCGCGATCCCCGCGCCGTCCATGATGCCCCCCGCCGCAATGACCGGCAGCGCCGTTTCGCGCACGAGAAGCCGGGTCAGCGCCATCACGCCGAGCGCGTCGTCCGGCCCGTCGGAATCGAACACGCCGCGGTGTCCGCCCGCCTCGATCCCCTGCGCGACGACCGCGTCGATTCCCGCCGCCTCCGCCGCGCGTGCATCTGCCAGACTGGTGACCGAGGCGACAAGGACGATCCCGACCTCCTTCAGCGCCCCAACAATCCGGGCCGTCGGCAAACCGAAATGAAAGCTGACGACGGGCGGCTTGGTCTCGATCAACATCGCGGCCATCGCCGGGTCGTCGGCAAAACTCGTATATATCGTGCGCAGCGCCGATGGGGGACTGGCACCGAATTCGGCGAAGGACGGGGTGAGCCAGTCAAGCCAAGCCGCCTCCCGCGCTGCATCGGCTACGGGCGTCGCGTGGACGAAAACATTGACGTTGAAGGCGCCGTGCGTGCGCGCGCGCGTTTCACCGATCATCCGCCGCGCCTCATCGGCATCGGTCGCCCCGACGCCGATCGACCCGAGCCCGCCCGCATTCGTCACGATGGCGGCAAGAACAGGGGTCGACACACCCGCCATCGGTGCCTGAACGAGCGGCAGCGTCATGCCGAGGCGGTCGAGCAATGGCGCGATCATTTCCGCATGCCGGTCGTCAAATCCGCGCCGACCCCGGATAGGCGAACAGCACATCGGCATCCTCGCTCGTCGTCAGCGTCTCCGCACCCGTCATCGTCGCGCAGTTTCCCGCCGAGACATCAACCCCGGCAACGCTCACCGACCCCGTGATCGGCACGATCCACGCGGTCTGCCCCTCGGCGAGCGCTACGTCGTGCGTCCCGCTCGACCAGCGTTCGAGGACGAATTTCGGCCCCTCGACCAGAATCGTGCGGTGAAGGTCGACCTGGCCCGGTGACGGCACCGCACGATACGGTTCCAGATCCGCGACCGCGACACCGTCGTCGAGGTGGAGTTCGCGGTCGCTGCCATAGTCATAGAGGCGATAGGTGGTCTCGCTATTCTGCTGCACCTCGATCAGCGTCAGCCCCCCACCGATCGCGTGGATCGTACCCGAGGGGGCGTAGAGAAATTCGCCGCCGTGAATCGGCACCCAGTCGAGATCCGATTCGATCGACCCGTCGAGCGCATGACTGCGCAGCTGGTCGCGCGTCATCGATTGCTTCGGCCCCAGCGCGATCGTCGCGCCCGGATCGACGGCCAGGATCGTCCAGCATTCATCCTTGCCGCGCGGCAGGTCGCGCTTGTGCGCCTCCTCGTCATCCGGATGCACCTGCACCGACAGTTTTTCGGCGGTGAACAAATATTTGATCAGCAGGTCGGGGGTATGATCGCCCGGTTCCTGAAACCAGATTTCGCCGACGGGCGCACTGTCTTCGGGCGCATCATCGAAGCCGAATCCCAGCGTGTGACGTCCCCAGGGTTTCTCGACCCGATGGGTCTGGAGCAGCTTGGCAGGCATGAGGCTGTAATCCTCCGTCAGTACGCCGCGCTCACCGCGCG
>JAPKCG010000245.1 GCA_028823055.1 Sphingomonas bacterium | reverse complement strand
GTTTCATAGACTTGGGCCTGATCCAGGATGAAATCCGCTCCTGCCGCCGACGGGCCTGCGTCGGGATTGGGCCAGCCATCGCGGGGCGTGACCAGGCGCATCTCGGTCAGCCCGAAATTGAGCATCGCGCGCGCGGCCTTGCCGATATTTTCGCCCAGCTGCGGACGGACAAGGACGATGACCGGTTGCAATGCGGTCACGAGCGACCGATTTCTTCGACGCTGCCGGCGAAATCCTCGAAGTCCTTTGCTTCGCTGAAATCGCGATAGACACTGGCGAAGCGGATATAGGCGACCGAATCGAGCCCCTTCAGGCCATCCATCACCATCTCGCCGATCCGTTTCGTCGACACTTCGGTCTCACCCGTGGTTTCGAGCTGGCGCTGGATGCCGCTGACCAGCTTTTCGAGCATGACCGCATCGATCGGGCGTTTGCGCGCGGCGATCGATACCGATCGGAGCAGCTTTTCGCGGTCGAACGTCTCACGCTTGGTGCCGCCGCCGTCGCTCTTGATGACGGTCAGTTCGCGCAACTGAATGCGTTCGAACGTCGTGAAGCGCGCGGCGCACCCCTCACATTGGCGACGACGACGAATGGCCGCCCCGTCTTCGGTGGGGCGGCTATCCTTTACCTGGCTGTCGTCATGGCCACAGAAGGGGCAGCGCATTCAGCCCTTCTTCTTGTTCTTCATATAGGCATAGCCTGCGCCTGCGGCGGCACCGATGATCGGGCCGATGAAGGGCAGCGGGATCGCGACGACGGCGCCCAGCGCGCCCCATTTCGCCATGCTCTTGCCGAGCTTCGGATCGCTTTTCACGTCGTTGCGGATGTCGTCGAATGCCATCTGATTATCCTTCGTAGATCGGGAATCGCGCGCACAGGGCACGCACCCGGTCCCTAACGTTCGCCTCGACCTCGGGGTCCCCGGCCTCGCCCTTTTTCGCGAGGCCATCGAGCACGTCGGCGACCATGTTACCGATCTCACGAAATTCGGCAGTGCCGAACCCGCGCGTCGTGCCTGCGGGTGATCCGACGCGAATGCCGCTCGTCTTCATCGGCGGTAGCGGGTCGTTGGGAATGCCGTTCTTGTTGCAGGTGATGCCGGCGCGTTCGAGCGCTTCGTCCGCATCCTTGCCCGTCACGCCGAGCGGGGTGAGATCGACCAGCGCCAGATGTGTGTCGGTGCCGCCCGAGACGAGGTCCGCGCCGCGTTCCTTGAGCGTGGCCGCCAGCGTCTTCGCATTTTCGACGACAGCTGCGATATAGCTTTTATAGCCGGGTTCGAGCGCCTCGCCGAATGCGACCGCTTTTGCCGCGATGACATGCATCAGCGGGCCGCCCTGCAGCCCCGGAAAGACCGCCGAATTGAGCTTCTTCGCGATGGCTTCGTCGTCTGTCATGATCATGCCGCCGCGGGGGCCGCGCAACGTCTTGTGCGTCGTCGTCGTCACGACATGCGCATGACCGAAGGGGGTGGGGTGGAGACCCGCCGCGACGATCCCGGCGAAGTGCGCCATGTCGACCATGAAGTACGCGCCGACCTTGTCCGCGATCTCGCGAAACCGTTTGAAATCGATCCGGCGTGGATAGGCGGAACCGCCCGCGATGATCAGCCTGGGCTGATGTTCGATCGCCAGTGCCTCCACCTGATCGTAATCGATCAGATGCGTTACCGGATCGACGCCATATTGCACCGCGTTGAACCATTTGCCGCTCATCGCCGCCTTCGCGCCATGCGTCAGATGGCCACCCGCATCGAGGCTCATGCCAAGGATCGTCTCGCCCGGCTTGACGAGCGCGAGCATCACCGCGCCGTTCGCCTGTGCGCCCGAATGCGGCTGGACGTTGACGAAACCGCAGCCGAAAATTTGCTTGGCGCGGTCGATCGCGAGTTTCTCGACCTCGTCCGACGGTGCGCAACCCTGATAATAACGCTTGCCGGGATAGCCCTCGGCATATTTGTTCGTGAAGACCGACCCTTGCGCTTCCAGCACCGCCTTCGAGACGATGTTCTCCGATGCGATCAGTTCGATCTGTGTCTGTTCGCGCGTCAGTTCGTGCGTGATGCCCGCGAACACCGCCGGGTCGGCGTCGCCGAGCGAGCGCGTGAAGAAACCGTCAGGCTGAACGTCCGAAAGCGTGTTTGGGGCAAGCGTGTCGGGCTGAGTGCTCATGCGAACTCCTTGGCGAGTTTGTCGACGCGGTGCTGGTGGCGACCGCCTTCGAATTCAGTGGAAAGAAAGGCGTCGAGGCAGGCTTTGGCCATTTCCTCGCCGATCAGCCGCGCGCCCATCGCGATCGCGTTGGCGTCATTGTGACTGCGCGACAGTCGCGCCGACAGCGGTTCGGTGACCAACGCGCAGCGGCAGGCGGGATGACGATTGGCGGCGATCATGATGCCGATCCCCGACCCGCACAGCGCCACGCCGCGTGTCGCGCGGTCGTCGGCCAGCGCCTCGGCAATTGCATAGCCGTAATCGGGGTAATCGACGCTTTGCGTGTCATCGGTGCCCAGGTCGATGACATCATGCCCCGCCTCGCGCAGCCAGTCGGCAAGCGTCGTCTTCAGCGATACGGCGGCATGGTCGGAGGCGATGGCGACGCGCATACGAGTCTCCCTGACTGGCAGTGTGAGTGGAATGCGGCGCTCTCTACTCCGTGGCTTGCCATCTTGTCACGCCCTAGCCGAAAGGCTGGCGAGACGCGCGGCCTCGGACACCTATCGGCGGTGATGCGTTTGACCCTCATGGCGCGAACCGATGCGCCGAAAAGGGGAAATTCATGTCGACGCGCCGCGCCACTCCCGCCGGATTACCGCGCACCGCGCTGGTGCTGGGTGCCGCCGGATTGTTGCCGCAGATTGCGGTCGTCCTGACGTTGCTGGCAAATGATCCGGCAACGCGGTTTATCGTTCTGGCGCTCGGCTATGCCTATGCCGCGATCATCCTGAGTTTTCTGGGAGGATTGTGGTGGGGCCTCGCCGCGAAGAGCGACGCACCACCACGCTGGGTGTGGGTCGCTGCGGTCATGCCGTCGCTGGTCGCCGTTGCGAGCGCGTGGCCGTGGATGGTGGGCGAACGGTGGCCCGGACCGTCGCTGATCCTGCTGGGTGCCGCCTTGATCGTCGCCCTCGGCGTCGATGTCGCGCTCGTTCGTCGTGAGATCGCGCCGCCAGGGTGGCTAACGTTGCGCGTCCCCCTGTCGCTGGGGCTCGGCACGCTGACCGTGCTGGCGGCACTGCTTTGAATTAGCGCTTTGATCTAGCGCGCGACGGCGGCCTGCTGCTTTGCCTCGCGTTCCTTGTAGAAATTTTGAACGATCGCCCATGCCTCATCGGCGGTTTCGACATAGTGGAAGATCGAGAGATCGCGCTCACTGACGACGCCTTCATCGACCAGCGCCTGGAAATTGACGACCTTGTCCCAGAATTCCTTGCCGACGAGCAGGACGGGGATCGGTTCGATCTTGCCCGTCTGGATCAGCGTCAGCAGTTCGAACAATTCATCGAACGTCCCGAACCCGCCCGGAAACGCGGCGAGCGCGCGGGCGTGGAGCAGGAAGTGCATCTTGCGCAGCGCGAAATAGTGAAACTGGAGCGACAGCGATGGCGTCACATAGGGGTTTGGTGCCTGTTCGTGCGGCAGGACGATGTTGAGCCCGATCGATTCGGCCCCGACATCGCAGGCACCGCGGTTGGCGGCTTCCATGATCGACGGGCCACCGCCCGAACAGACGACGAACTGACGCTTGCCGTCTTCATCGCGGGGCAGGACGCTGACGATCTTGGCGAGGTCGCGCGCGACATCGTAATATTTGCTCTTGGCGACGAGGCGTTCGGCGATCTTGCGGCCTTTTTCATCGGTCGCCAGTGCGAGAGTTTCCTCGGCCTTTTCAGGCGAGGGGATGCGCGCCGAACCATACATGACGAAGGTCGATGCGATGTTCGCCTCGTCGAGAACGAGCTGCGTCTTGAGCAATTCGAGCTGGAAGCGGACGGGGCGCAGATCCTCGCGCAGCATCAAGTCCATATCCTGGAAGGCGAGGCGATAGGCCGGGTTTTCGGTCTGCGGGGTGGACACGCCGCCCTTGACGGTGTCGGCATCCTGCGATGCGCGCCGAAAGACGCGGCTTGGTACACGTGTATCGTTCATCCGGGGCGCATAGAGCATCGCGCGAGGGGGCGCTAGGAGCATCGCGCAGGCGCGCTAGCGGCAGAAATTTGCGTGATCGTCTTCCAGATGCAGGTGATTGCGATGCGCGGCGTTGTAATCGGGCGAAAGGACGGTGCCGAACCGTTTGCAGGCGGAGGCGTGGATCGTCCGCATGAAGCGCCGGGTCGCGGGGTCGGATGCGTTCCAGTCATCGAGGATGCTGATCCGGCGTCCGTCCTTCAGCACGAATGAGGCGATGTCGACCGCGTTCGCGATGGCATGGCCGGAACGCCTGTTGCTATTGGCGGTGCCGACGACGTTGCGGCACGCATAGCTGCCCATGCTGTCGACGCGCGCGAGTTCGCTGCCGAGGATCTGATAGGCGGCTGGCGCGACCGCGTTTCTGATCCAGTTGGCAAAGGCGCGCGCTTCGCCGCAGCGGATCGCGGTGAGATTGTTTACCGGCACCCCGATGTCGAGCAGCTGGACCGTGCCCGACAAGCCGCAGCCTCGCCCGTAATCCTTGTCGGACAGGGCGCGAAACTCGACGCCCTCGTGCCGCAAATCGGCATGGCATATCGCGGTGTCGCGTGCCGAGGCGGTGGCGATCGACGGACGTGATTCCGACGGGCGTTCGCGGCTGCCGCAAGCGGTGAGCAGCATCGCGATGGTCATGATCGCCGCCGCGATCGAACGGCGGGGCACGAAGCGCTGGCTGCATGGCATGGGACGGTTTTGCGGGCGGCGCGCCAAGCTGACAAGCCCGCGCGGACCAATCGAGCCGCACGCGGGGCGAGCCGACCGCATTGCTCCCCCGGCGCATTGACACCCCCGCCGATGGCGTTAGGGCCGTCGACGGGCCACGCGGTCCCAACGCCGCGCGTGCTCTCTGTGAGGAGAGATAGACATGACTGACACGATCGTTACCGACGCCACAACTGCGTCCGCCAAGCCGGCGACCAAGCCGGC